>JAGDCQ010000283.1 GCA_017958465.1 Lachnospiraceae bacterium | reverse complement strand
TTGTCAGCCTTTGTGCCTGCAAGACGTGTGCAGTGGATACGCGACTGCTGGCCTGCGCCCACGCCGATAGCCTGGCCGTCCTTTACATAGCATACAGAGTTGGACTGTGTGTATTTAAGAGTGATGAGCGCAACCTTCATATCGCGCTTTGCGGACTCGGGGATATCCTTGTTCTCCGTAACAACGTTAGAAACCAGCTCATCGGTAACTTCAAGGTCATTTCTGCCCTGCTCGAAGGTGATGCCGAAAACGTCCTTGTGCTCGAGAGGCGCAGGGTTGTAGTTCGGATCGATCTCGATGATAGCGTAGGTGCCCTTCTTCTTCTCCTTAAGGATCTCAAGAGCTTCAGGCTCATAGCCGGGAGCGATGATGCCGTCCGAATACTCGCGTTTGATGAGCTGTGCCGCCGAAACATCGCAAACATCGGAAAGAGCAATGAAATCGCCGTAGGAAGACATCCTGTCCGCGCCGCGTGCACGTGCGTAAGCAGCTGCGATGGGCGAAAGTTCGGGAAGGTCGTCTACCCAGTAGATCTTCTTAAGGGTGTCGGAAAGGGGAAGGCCCACAGCAGCGCCTGCAGGTGAAACATGCTTGAAAGAGGTAGCCGAGGGAAGGCCTGTTGCCTTCTTTAAGTCTCTTACAAGCTGCCAGCCGTTGAAAGCATCAAGGAAATTGATATAGCCCGGGCGGCCGTTAAGCACCTTTATAGGAAGATCGCTTCCGTCCTTGCAAAAGATCTTTGCGGGCTTCTGATTGGGGTTACATCCGTATTTTAATTCAAATTCTTTCATATTGTCCTCCGAAAGGACCATTGGGGGATCCCCCTGCGGTCCAGATACTGTATTTATTTGTTCTTGTTAATGATCCTTGTTTCGTATTTTCCTGTGGAAATATCGATAAACCTTGTAAACAGCGAGACCTTATTATCCTCGTTAAGGCTGTTCCAGATATCATTTGTGAAGGTGTCGATATCGCCTTCGATATTTACAAGCTTGGGCTCTCCTTCAAAGCTCGGAAGGGGGTTGCCGTCTCCCATATAGGTGCTGATAAACCTGCCTTCGCCTGCAAGGGGTGCGGCATAGTCGAAGGTGTAACGGCTGCAGGAAGAAGGATCGCCGCCTGCGCTCTTGAGGATCGAGAGGCTGTAGCAGTATTCCCCGTTCTCCACGTGCATAACGCCGGAGATCCTGGGTGTATAGTTGGGTGCATCAGGCTCAAACTCACGGCTTCTTAAGGACTGCTCGAAAGTGAGCCCTTTCTCAAAGCCCTCATAAACTGTGTCTGTCTGATCGCCGTTTGTAACAATGGTGTCATTTTTCAATACTCTTACGGGTGCGTAGATGATAAGACTGGGATCTACCATTTTTGAAGGGTCAAAAGCCTCTGTGCGGATGCCTTCTCCCTCCTCCTTAAAGATGCGGTTTCTGCTGTTTACGCTGCGTCCCATGATAAAGTAGGCAGTAACGGCATACCTTCCGTCCTTTGATCTCCCGATAACGATACCGCGTCCGGGGTAAGAAGTGCGAGCAAGATACTCTGTCAGTGAAATTCGTTCCATCCGATTTCTCCTTTACAAAAGTGTTTTCACGCCGGAGCCTCTCGTTTTTGCACAAAAAAACGACCTGCCCCGAGCGTTTGCCCAGGCGGTCGGCTAAAGAATCTGTACTCCCATGTGGTTTATCCACTTATCCGCCAGTCGTACAGACCGCTATCATAATACATTGTAACCGGAAAAAAATCAACCATTATTTTTTTATTAACAGGCAGGCCCCCGGATGCCTGTGTGTTGCCCCGGAGGCCTGCCATCGCATATTTTAGCTTTTATTCTTTTCCGAAATAAGCTGCTATCCCGTTCAGTTCGTCGCAGATATTGTCGATCTCGGAAAGGCTGTCCGACATATTCTGGACATCGGCACCCACAGTTTCTGTCGATGCGCATACCTCCTGGGATACCGCCGCATTCTCCTGGGCTGTGGCGCTTAAGGACTGCACCACCACGATCAGCTCGTTCTTTACGGTCTGCAGAGCGTCTGATTTATCCCGGATATTGTTGAGCTTTTCAACTATCTCCTCGATATTTGCCTTAACGGCATCCATCCTCTGGGAAACGACTTCAGCCCTCTTGGTCTGCTCGATATTTCCCTTAACAAGAGCCTGGTTCGAAGCCTTGGTCTTGTTCATGGTATCCACTATTTCTTTGATGATATCCGAAGTCTCGGTAGCGGACTGGGCAGAGCTTGCCGCCAGGTTCTTGATCTCGTTTGCAACAACCGCAAACCCAAGGCCGAACTTGCCCGCGTGGCTTGCCTCTACAGAAGCGTTAAGGGCGAGAAGGTTGATCTGGAAGGCGATATCATCGATGGTCTTGACAATGGAGGTAGCGTTCTCCGTCTTCTCGACACCCCTGTCGATATCGGCAGAGATCTCGCCTACCATACGCTCGCTCTCGTTTATGCTCTTGTTGAGCTGTTCTACTGCATCTTCGGAATCCTTAACGCAGTCACGGATCCGGGACAGGATATCCTTGCTGCCGCGGATCTCCTCGTTCATAACATCTATGCCACGTGCGAAATCCTCTGTGGAAGCCATAGCCTCCTCGGTTGCGGAAGCCTGTCCTGTAGCGCCCTGTGCCACGCTGTTCATGGCCTTTGTGATATCGCCCGTTTCAGTTGTTGTCCGAACGGCTATCTCCTTGATATGAGAAGCAAAGTCCTGGAGCTGGTCGCTGCCGCGATCGAGGCTCTTTATCATCCTGTCTGTGATCCTCTTAAGGAAGATGTTTGCAACTACTATGATCACAGCAAGGGAAACAGCGATACCTGCTGCAATGGCAAGGATCAGCTTGAAAGCTTCCTTAGAGACGGTGGACTGGCTCACGCCGGTGAACATCATCCCCCAGAACTCGCCGTTACTGTAGATGGGCTTATAGCAGACGGTGTAACGCTTGTTTTGGATCTTGATCCCGTTCTTTATGACGGTACCGCCGTTCTTGACCGCCTCATAGATCTCATCATCAGCAGGCGTCCCCTTTGCGTAGGTGCCGTCTTCTTTTTTGATATTTGTAAGCACACGGATATTATCCTTGAAGATCGTATGATAGACCTCTGTCTTGCTGTCGTTCACAGAGATAAAGAGGTCGGTGGATAAGATAATTCCTCCGACGGAAACCCTGTCCGCGGCGGTGTTGTAATCCCATTCGCTGCCGTTGAGCTCAAGGGTTTCAAGAAGATGGGTGGTCGCAGTCTCAGCAATCCTCTCGAAGTCGCCCTTGACCATATTGACACAGACGATAACTGCGTCAATGCCCACTATAAGAGTGGCAAAGATTACTGCTGCGGTAACAAGTTGCTTGATCATTTTTGTGATAGTACTTTGTTTGCCCATCAGAGACCTCCATATAGAGATTTATGTGAACATTGTACCATAAGTTGCCATAAATTACCACAGTTTTTTATGATATATTTTCTCTTTTTGTGAAAAATTTTTTAAACTTTCGAAAACAAAAACCCGCGTCCGCATGCTGAAAAAAGGCAAAAAAGTCAAAAAAAAGACCTCTGCTATTTCAGCAGAGATCTCTTAATATACCTGTCTATGATCCGGTAAGTTGTCACTGTGTAGTGGAGCCCGTCATAGCTGTCGAAGCCCACGGTTTTAAGGTAGGCATTTGCATCAAGCAG
>JAGDCQ010000282.1 GCA_017958465.1 Lachnospiraceae bacterium | reverse complement strand
GAATGCCCGGTTTAAGGTACAAAAGCTTCTTCATTAAGCTGCGAAATGGAATCCAAAGTGTACCCCTAGCGGCAAGAATGCCTCATTTAAGGTACAAAAGCTTCTTCATTAAGCTGCGAAATGGAATCCAAAGTGTACCCCTAACGGCAAGAATGCCTCATTTAAGGTACAAAAGCTTCTCTATTAAGCTTCAAAGCAGAATCCAAAGTGTACCCCTAACAGCTAGAATGCCTCATTTAAGGTACAAAAGCTTCTCTATTAAGCTGCAAAGCACAATCCAAACTGTACCCCTAACGGCTAGAATGCTTGGTTTAAGGTACAAAAGCTTCTCCATTAAGCTTTAAAGCAGAATCAAAAGTGTACCCCTAACGGCAAGAATGCCCGGTTTAAGGTACTTTTCAGACTTTTCTCAGCAGATAAGCCCCCAGGAGGGGCCGCCCGGAAGATCCCCAGGACGCGCTGCCCGGAGGATCCCTCTGAGTCCCCCCGAAAGGCCGCCAAGTGCGTTCGCTTATCGCACAAAGAAAGCCCCGGGACAAACCCGGGGCCTGAAAGACATTATATTTGCAGCTCGCCATACTGTGAACTGCGCTATATTTAATTCAAGGGAAAGGAGATCAGATCTTTTTCAATTTCTTTGTAACGCCCACAAGCACCACAACGCAGATGCCTGCGCCAAGGAGCAGGAGCACGGAATTATGCGCATCGCCGGTCTTGGGGTTGCTGTCAAGGCCTGAGTTGGTCTTCCCGCCGTTCCCGCCATTCCCACCGTTTCCGTTTGAGGAGCTGTTGCCTCCCTGCGTGGGTGTAGGGGTAGGTGTCGAGGTAGGATTCGTGTTCTGCGAAGGATCCACGGGCGCCTTTGTAGGCACAGGGGTGGGTGTGGGGGTAGGTGTCGAAGTCGCTGCGGGCGGAAGGTCATCCTCATCGTCCGGATCCGGCGGCACATTCTTCAGGATGAAGCCGTACACGCTTTCCGAAGTGATCGTCATCTGCGCGCTCAGGATGTCGTCCGCATAAACAAGCTTGCAGGAGCTTGTGATGTCTTTAAGCGTCCCGGCCGAAGTCAGCGTTACGATCATCAGCGCCTTTGTGTCGACGTAATCCTCCATCTCCTCCTCGTCCGTCTGATACATATTGTCGGAGAGGGGCGTAAGCAGCTTGATGGTGGACTCGCGGTTCACGAAGTAGTCGCCTTCGTTCTCGTCATATTTGAACAGGGTCGCCTTCATGGCAAAGCACCTGTTTTCGTCAGGATTAAGCCCGTAAGCCGCCATGGCGTTTCGCAGCTTGATCTTCGTAGCGGCGTCGTCCACCAGCTCCAGCTGGTAAGGCTCGTGCGCCTCCTCGTACTGATCCTGCGCGTCCTCGGCGTTGCTGTTCTTAAGGCTCTCGTACTTTGTAAGATATCCGTAAATGTAGGAGCTGTCGGATATGCCGTCCGGCACCTCGTTCATGTAGAGCGGGTAGTCGTCGCTGTCAACTTCGATCTCCGGGATCCCGTTGATGTCGGCGTTCGCGCTCAGCAGTTTCGACGTCGCAAACACAAAAGTGAACACGACGGCAAAAGCCAATGTGATGATAAAGACCCTTTTTTTCATAATCTCCCTTTCCCGGATCCATCCGGCTGTTAATCTATTGATGCGGGCCCCGAAAACCGGTTCCCACGCCCGCTTTACTCCATTTCACGCCCGCTTTACTCCGTTTCACGCCCGTATCGCCGGGCCGGCAGGCGCCTGCTTTACTCCACTTTCCTTGCCACGATGACCATCCGGCCGTTGGTGATCTCCTTGTCGCATGTGGACAGGGTGATCAGCTTGTCGCCGAACTTCGCGGTCTCGCCGGTGTCGTAGTAAGACATCTCTTTGATATTCTTCACGAAATCGTCGAACTCGGTCTCGGAGTCGGTGTCGATGAAGCTGTAGTAGCGGAAAACGTTCTCGCCAACGTAAGCCACCCGCGACTGGAAGCAGGCGATGATCTCGTACTCCGCGTGCTCGTACACAGTGTCAAAGTAGATGACCGGGTGCGCCTCAAAGTAGGCTTTGTCCTTGTAATTCAAAAGCGAAGCGAACATCGCGCCGCTGTTCATGCAGTGCCCGTAAATGAGCACGTTGGTGGTGGGGGCGAAAACATCGGACCGCGCGTCCACGAAGGGCAGTCCGTTCTTGTCGTCGCCGCGGTCGAAATCGCGGTAGAGGTAGTATTCCATATCCTCCTTGGTCTGCATGACCGGGTAGTTGATGACCGTCCCGGGGATGCTCATCCAGCCCACCATATCGGGATTTCTCGCAAAAAGCTCGGCATACTCCGCCAGCACCACAGGCTCCTTTGGCGTTTCCGGCACAGTTTCCTGCGCCTCGCCGCCGGGCTCGTCCCCGGCCTCACCGGCCTGTGTCGGCACTGCCGCATGGGCGTGGGTCACATTCTCGTTGTTCCGCCTGCCCTCTGTGTTCTGGGTCACGATGCTCTGCAGCTCCTGAAGCTTGCGCCTGCTGTTGCTGTTTTGTATGCGGTAGTTGATCTCTTTTCCAAGGAAGACCGCAAGCAGCACTGCTGCCACGCCGCCAAGGGCGATAAGCCCGGCTTTCATGAGTTTCTTTCGCTTTGCGGGATCGGGAGCGGGCTCGTAATCCTCGTCCATATCCCCGTCGCCGTCCCAAAAGTCGTTATATTCATGCTTCGCGCCGGTCAGAACATCCAGCGCATCCAGGCTGTCCTCATCAAGGAAGAGGCTCCTGTTGTACTTTATCTTAAGATTGTCCGATCCTTCCACTATGGTGATCTTGGACTTTTTCTGTGTTTCCTGCTTGTCGGCGGGCCTTGCCTTGCCGGTGCTTCCGGTTCTTGCGGCCTCAGAGCGCCTGCCCTGCGCCTTTTCGCCGGATTCCGTCCGCCTGCCCTGTGCTGGACTCTTGCCCGTCGCTTCGTTCCTGCGAAGAGGTGTGCGGCCGTCTGTCGTCTCGTTCCTGCGGACCGGTGCGCGGCCTTCCGCGTCATCTTCGATTTGCGGAGCCGGCATGCTGAGGCGCTTTGCCCCTGTAGACGTAACAAAAAGGCTGTGCATGAACGCACGCCCGACCTGCGTCTCAAAGTACGCGGGTTTCGACTTAAGCCTGTTGTAGAGCTCGCCCGCAACCTTGGGATCGGAGATATCGACCCTTGCCTTTATCGACTCGATGCGGTTTTTGTCGCGAAGCGAGGCCATATATTCAGTTTTATCCGTGAATCTCTCTGCCATCTTCCCCTGCCCTGCGACGTTTCGCTGTTTTAAGCTCTGCCCTGCCGGACGCTTCTGTTTTTGCGGCGTTTGTCCGGATTTTTCCGCACAGTTTGCCCTTTGTACATAGTCCTACAATAGTGTAATCGGATTTTACACGGAAAAGTTAATACTTTTGCAAAAAAAAATGCCCGGGATCCGCATCCCGGGCTAAAGCCTTATTCTTCTTCGTCGGTGTAATCGCGATTGCCGGACTTTACAGTCGAAATACTTTTCAGCTTGTCGATGGCATCGCTGTTATGCTTAACGGTTTCGTAATCGTTCCGGTCGTGATACTTGCTGTGGAACTGCGTCGTTACCGTTTCATTAGTCTCTCCGATGGCATATATCATCCAGCTCGAAAGCAGCGCGCCAAAGATACCGCCGCAGAATATGAGCAGCGCCCAGCCGAGATTCTCGTCGGCCGTCAAAAACGGAACAGTGTAGTAGATCGTTATTACGATCTCGATCACCAGCACAACTTTCGAGAGAAACATCAGCTTTTTCCCCACGTTTTCGTACATGCTTTTCACCCCCCTAAAATTTTCCTTTCTCCGTACTTCCAAGGCCGCCCACGCGCAATCCGTCGGCGTTGTCGTCTTCGGTGATGCCAAAGGGCAGGAAAACACCCTGGGCAAAAGCCATCCCCCGCTTGATCTCAACGGTCTTGCCGGACTTTGAATCGTTGGTGATCTTGATCTGGATGTGCCCCTCGTTCGGCGCACCGTAGTAATCCTGGTCTATCACCCCTGTTGTATTGTCCAGCTGCAGGCGGTATTTGAAGCCAAGGCCGCTCCGCGGGAAGATCATCAAAACCCAGCCCGGAAGCATCCTTGCGCGGATCCCTGTCAGGATCTTTATGGACTCGCCGGGTGCAAGGGTAAAGTCCTCCGTCGAACAGAAGTCATACCCCGCAGATCCCACGGTTGCCCGCTTTGGAAGCGTGATCTCTTCGTAAGCATCCGCAGCTTCTAGGGCTTTTCCGTCGCTCTCCCAGTCTTTTCTAAACTGTTCAAAGCTCACTTTTTCAAAAGCCGCAACACGCGGCAGACCCTCACTCCCGGCCATTTTACACCTCTTTGTTCATCTTTTTATAAAATCCGGGCGGGATCCAAAGCCTCAACCCTTGCCGAGGCAAAACCCCGCCCGGAAACCGGTCTCTGTTACATCTCAGCCGGAAAACCGGTCTCAATTACATCTCAGCCAGGAAAGCCCTGTAGCCGTGCTCTGTCTCCCAGATATCGACCTTGCAGGAAACCTCCCAGGGTGCATGCATATTCTGGATAGCTACGCCGCTGTCCACAACCTGCATATTGTACTTCGCCATGATATAAGCGATGGTTCCGCCGCCGCCCTGATCCACTTTGCCAAGCTCCGCGAACTGGAAGGAAACATTGTGCTTGTCCAGTGCGTTGCGGATAGCTGCGATATATTCAGCGTTTGCGTCGTTGCTGCCGCTCTTGCCGCGGGATCCGGTGTACTTGTTGAACACTGCTCCGCGCCCGAAATATGCTGCGTTCTTCTTCTCCATAACCGAAGGATAGTTGGGATCGTAAGCCGCAGAAACATCCGATGAAAGCATGTGCGAGTTCTGAAGCGCGCGGCGCACGTTGAGCTCAGAATAGTTCCCCTGCTTGTCAAGGATCTCTGCGATGGTGTTCTCGAAGAACAGGCCTGTCATACCGGTGGCGCCAACGCTGCCGATCTCCTCCTTATCCACAAGGATGCACACAGCCGTGCGCTTTGTGGACTTCAGTGAGAACAGCGCCGTCATGGAAGTATAAGCGCAGATCCTGTCGTCCTGGCCGTAGCCCATGACCATAGAGCGGTCAAAGCCGTAATCACGCGCCTTGCCGGCAGTAACCACCTCGAGCTCTGCGGAAGTGAAATCCTCCTCCTCAAAGCCGTACTTATCCTTGAGGAGCTTTAAGATGTTAGCCTTTACAGCGTCCTTTTCTTCTTTCTCAAGCGGGATGCTGCCAAACAGCACATTCAGGTCCTCGCCCTCGATAACATTTGCACCCTTCTTCTGGAGCTGGTCCTGCGAAAGGTGGATCAGAAGGTCCGAAACGCCCACAACGGGATCGTTTTCATCCTCGCCGATCACAACATTGATCTTTGTGCCGTCTTTCTTGATCACAACACCGTGGATGGCCAGCGGGAGCGTTACCCACTGATACTTCTTAACGCCGCCGTAGTAGTGGGTGTCAAGGAGCGCAAGCTCGGTATCCTCGTAAAGAGGGTTCTGCTTTAAGTCAAGGCGCGGAGAATCGATATGCGCGCCAAGGATCTTCATCCCCGCTGTAAGGGGCTCCGAACCCATAACGAAGAGGCAAACATCCTTGCCCATATTTGTTACGATGACCTTGTCACCCGCTTTGAGGGTCTTATATGCGCTGATGTCCTTGAAGCCCTGCTTTTTCGCCTGGCGGACGACCTCATCCACACATTCTCTCTCAGTCTTGCAATCTGAGATAAACTGCTTGTAGCCTTCGCAATAGTCGAAGATTTCTTTCTTCTGTGCGGCATTATACTTTAACCACGCATTTTTCTTTTCTTTATCGCCGGTCTTTTTTGCCGTTTTTGCAGCAGCCGGCTTTTTCTTTGTTTCAGCCATGGTAAGCCTTCCTTCCTGTCAATCGTTTTCAGGCGGGATGGGACCCGCTTGCTGATAAATAATTAACCTTATTTATTATATTCAATTTGGGATGAGTATGCAATCTTTATTTGCCTCGTTCACACCTCTTTCACAAATCGCTGAATATACGTTATAACCATTTATATCCACAGAAAAAACTGTAAAGTCAAAGTTATCCACAATCTATTTCAGGGTACTGTTAATAATTCTTTTATGATTTAAAAAACGCCTCCGGTCGACAGGAGTGGAACGCTCTTTTCGCGCTATATGCCATTTAAACCCACAATTTTCAAAAGTTAATTCATGATTTAACAGACTAAAATTTGTAATTTTTGCTCCTTTATATTCGCGGAAACGGTCTGTAGACACTTGTAGATTAAAACGTTTTCGTGGATACTTATGTCAGATACAAACAATTGCTTACATTCTATCCACAATCGGATGTATATTTTTTTCTCCGTTAAATATAGCAATTTCCATCCCCTTATGATATACTGAAACTCACAGGATAAACGTATAAACGATCCTTGGAGGGATAAAATGTCAGTTAACAAGATCGCCACTGATGACGCTATTTTCTCAAGTAAATCTTTCTTAAGAGACAGGGTTCCTTTTAACATCCTCCTTGCTCTTAAAGAACAGGCCGGGGCCGAGCTCTACTCCGACGGCGCAAACTTTATAATCGTTGTTTCCCCTGCAAAGGACGCAATCTGGACCTGGACCATTAACGATATTTCCGACAAGAACCTTGAGGAAATGTGGAACTTTATCGAGTACCTTGGGACAGATATCACCTGCCCTTACCACGTTTTCATGAAATCAGTGCTTGTCGGGCGTTCAAATATGAAGCTCAAAGTGATCCGCACCAGACTTGCCTACCAGTGCAAGGAGCTATATAACGTTATAGAGTCCCACGGTCACATAAAGAAGGCAGACCAGGGAGATCTGGATACCATCGCATCCCTTATCATCCAGAACGAAAACACCACCGAAGAAGCCGCAAAAAAAAGAGCCGCAAGGTGGCTCACGGACTATGTTCCTTTCCTTTGGCTGGATAACGGCGACCAGGCAGTTGCCATGTCAGTCTTTCGTTCTTCGGCAGACGGGTACGTGCGCCTCGGCGGCCTCTACGTCCGTCCGGACTGCCGCAGCATGGGTTACGAGCGTTCCCTCATCCACAAGATGTCCGAGCAGATAATCGCAGACGGCAAGACCCCCATGATCTACGTTACCGAATCCCAGAAAAACACAAGTACACGTTATGCCGACATGGGCTTCATAAAATGCGGCAGGATCGCGGAAGTTGAGCTTGCCTGACGCAGGCCCCAACAAAAGTCTCAAGCGCCAAGCTCTACAAACAATCAACAGGCACCCTCAACCGAGAGTGCCTGTTTTTCATCTAAGAATCCCTGTTATTAACCCAATCTAAGCTTTCCCGACATCTCACACAGGTATAAAAAGCTTCGAGATCTCGTAATCCGTCCTGATATAGTTGTCAAGCAGCTTCAGGGCTGTTTTCTCATCATGCATCTCGCGGGCGGAAATGATCATGTTCAGCTGGTAGAACTTCGTGTCTTCGCCCATATTCTGTTCAGGCGTGGGCCTTATCTCGCGGCTTTCCGTGATAGT
>JAGDCQ010000032.1 GCA_017958465.1 Lachnospiraceae bacterium | reverse complement strand
ATATGTAGTACCTTACAGGAACTTTATAACCCATAAACTACCTCGTTATTTTTTGATATCGAACTCTACTTCGTCGGTCACGAACATCATCTTAAGCGTGGCCTCGAGGAGCCAGGGTGCCGTGATCTTCTTGATCGCAGGGCAGAAAGCAAATGTCTCGTGATCGAGGGATTTCAGGTTTGCGGAGAGGTAAACGGTCTCAAGTTTTTCGCAGCCGTAGAAGGTCCTTGTGCCCATCTCTGTTACGGAATCGGGGATCGTTATCTCCCTTAAGGCGGTGCAGTCCCAGAATACTTCGTTTCCGATCTTCTTTACGGAGTTAGGGATCACGATGGTCTTGAGGACAGGGCACTCGTTGAAGGTCTCATCCTCGATGGCTTCGAGTTTCTTTGAGAGCGTGATCTCGGAAAGAAGCTGGCAGCCGTAGAAGGCGCTGGGGCCGATCTTTGTGACGCTGTCGGGGATCACGATCGTTGTAAGGGTCTTGCACTCGAAGAAGGCTTCTTCGCCGATGGAGCGAAGGTTTTTGGGAAGTGTGAGTGCGGAAAGCGATGTGCAGCCCGAGAAGACGCTGTCGCCGATCTCTTCGACGCTGTCGGGGATGGTGACTTTTTCGAGTTTGTCGCAATCCGCGAAGAGGGCGTTCTCTATTTTTTTGAGATTAGCGGACAGTCTGACTGTTTTAAGGCCGTCCTGACCAACGAAGAGGTTTTCGATGGTTTCGGTGATCTTGTATTTTTTGCCGTTCAAAAGGATGTAGTCCGGCATCCAGTAATCCACGATGTCAAAGGAGTATACGCCGTTAGCTTTGGCGGTAACTTCCTGCTGGTTGAACTCGTAGGTGATGCCGTCAAGGTAGTATTCGCCGCTTTCTTCTACATAGTAGGCCTCGTTCGGGGCGGGAGTTGTCTCGGCGCCGCAGGCTGAGGCAATTACGGCCGTTGCAAGGATGAGTAATGCGATGATAGTTTTTTTCATATAGCTCCTTTCGGTGTCGCGGGCTTTTCCCCACGCTAACTAAACCCATTTGTGTGTTTATCGGCATACGGGCCGGATTTTTTTAGACCGTTAAAAAACTCCTTGCTTTTTTTCCGGAAATGCGTTATGATAATGCTCGTCCGCGGATATAGTACATCGGTAGTATGCAAGCTTCCCAAGCTTGAGAGGCGGGTCCGATTCCCGTTATCCGCTCTTTAGACCTGCTGTTGGCAGGTCTTTTTTATTCGCTACCGGCCATCCGGCACCGGGTGCCCGGTTTATTTATTTTATCAGTTTTTCTGCAAGGGCGAAGGCCTCTGCGATCACCTTGTCCATGTCGTAGTATTTGTAAACGCCCAGTCTGCCGCCAAAGTACACATTCTCCTCTTTATCGGCAAGTTCCTTGTAGTGCGCGTAAAGAGCGTTGTTGCGGTCGTTGTTGACCGGATAATAAGGCTCGTCGCCTTCTTTCCACTCGGAAGGGTATTCCCTTGTGATGACGGTCTTCTCCTGTGTTCCGAACTCGAAATGTTTGTGCTCGATGATGCGTGTGAAGGCCTCGTCGTGGGATGTGTAATTGACCACGGCGTTGCCCTGGTAGTTGTCGCAGTCAAGGATCTCGGACTCAAAACGCAAAGTTCTGTATTCGAGTTTGCCGTAGGTGTAGCCGTAGTAGCCGTCCACAGGGCCGGTGTAGATCACGATCGTGTTTTCGTCGAACAGCGCTTCGTGGGTGTTGCGGAACTCGAAAAAGTCAGTGTTTAAGAGGACTTCCGAGCCCTCAAGCATTTTCTCCACCATCTTTGTGTAGCCGCCGATGGGGATGCCCTGGTAGCGGTCGTTGAAGTAGTTGTTGTTGAAAGTAAAGCGGAGCGGCAGGCGCTTGATGATGAAGCTTGGCAGCTCTTTGCAGTCGCGGCCCCACTGTTTTTCGGTGTATTCTTTTATGAGCTTGCGGTAGATGTCGGTGCCCACAAGGGAGATGGCCTGTTCTTCAAGGTTTTTCGGCTCGGTGATGCCTGCGGCCTGCCTCTGCTCTTCGATCTTGGCCTTGGCTTCGGCGGGGGTCCTGACGCCCCAGAGCTTACTGAAGGTGTTCATGTTGAAGGGCAGGTTGTAGAGCTCGTCGTGGAAAACTGCGACCGGCGAGTTTACGTAGTTGTTGAAGTCCGCGAAGCTGTTCACGTAGTCCCACACCTCTTTATTTGACGTATGGAAGATGTGCGCGCCGTATTTGTGGACGTTGATCCCTTCCACGTCCTCGGTGTAGATATTTCCTGCGATGTGCGGGCGCTTCTCGAGCACCAGGCACTTTTTGCCCGCTTTTGTCGCAAGGTTTGCAAAGGTGGCGCCAAAAAGCCCGGCGCCGACTATGATATAATCGTATTTGTACATATAAACCCCTCCGTTTGATGTATTGATCTTTTTGTATTGTCCGGTGATGTAGCGTTTTTCAGGCCCGCGTTACCGGTCTTTTTCGGTGTTTATGGTCGAATCCACAATGTAGACCGGCCTGTTCCGCACTTCGCGCATGATGTTTCCAAGGTACTGCCCCACCACGCCAAGCAGCAGGAACAGGATTGAGAACAGGAATGTGAGCAGCGTGCAGAGCAGCGCAACTCCGGAGCCCGAGTCGTTTCTGATCCAGAAAACTATGTAGTAGATAAAGCTTGCGATGGTGAGCACAATGGACAGCGCCGAGGCCGCAAGCCCGGCTTTCAGCGGTGTTACGGAAAAGCAGTCAAAGGTGTGCATTGCGATCCCGAACAGCTTCCCGATGGAGTATTTGCTCTCGCCGGCGTAGCGTGCAGGCGCTTTATAGCTGATGACACTGCGCTTGAACCCTATCTGCTGGATGAAGCCGCGCAGATAGCGGGTTTTTTCGCGGTAATTGTCCCTCACAAGGTCTGCGGCCCGCTTCGAGATGCCAAAGAAATCCGAGACATTGCGCTCGAATTCTACCTCGGACAGTTTATTCAGGAGCTTGTAAAACATAGCGGATGTGACTTTTTTCAGGAAACCCGCGGATTTGTTTTCTTCGCGCGCCATAAGGACCACATCGGCCCCGCCCTCATACTCTGCAAGGATCTTTGGGATAAGTTCCGGCGGGTTTTGGAGGTCAGCATCAAGGCAGATCAGAAAGTCGCCTGTGGCGTAGTCTATCCCGGCGGTCATGGCGGCTTCGTGCCCGAAATTCCTTGAAAAGCTGATCACTTTGACCCTTTCGTCCTTATCGGCCAGGGCGCTCAGTATCTCAAGGCTTTTGTCCTTCGAGCCGTCATTTACAAAAACCAGCTCCGCCTCGTAGGGCTCCCCGCCGTTTGCGTCCATATTTTTAAGCACTTCCGTTGTAACATCGTAAAAATGCGCCAGCGACGCCTCTTCGTTATACACGGAAACTATAAGCGATAGTTTTTTCATTTTCCCCTCATCTGCTCATATTTGTTCGTCTATACAATTATATATTTTCCCAAACTGAAATGCAACGGATTTGTAGCGCCGTTGTTTGAACAAGCCAACCCAGGGGACGGTTCTCCGGGTCGAAAAAAGGACAGCCCGGCGGACTGTCCCTCTTTACTCATTCCTCTTTTGCTTTCTGCTTCCATTCCTCGAGTTTTTGTTCCCACGAGGTTTTCTCCGGCCAGCCTGTGGTATCAAAGGTTTCCCTTATCACAGAGAAATAATAATCATATTTTTTCATCAGATTCGGGCAGTGATACAGCGACCAGCCCTTCCCGTCATCCATCAGATACTCAACAAGCCTTGCCCTGTCCTCTGTGGGATACGTCCTTGCGTACGAGTCTATAGAGTAGACCTCGTCGTAAGAAGGCGCGCTGAGGTATGTATAATCCTCATTGCCGTTGAAATCGGCATACGAATTCTGATAATAATCCTCTATCGGATTGAGCGCCGCAAAACCTTCCTCAAATCCCTCGTGACGTCCCGAATTCTCGGCATCATGTATCGTCTGATCGATCCAGTGCGTTATCTCGTGATACATGGTCCCGGCAAGGTCCCCAAGGTAATTCACATCCACCATCAGCGCACGCTCGTATCCTATGACGAGCGCAAGGCCCGACGCAGTGTTCACGGAATAATCGTCATTGCCGTGCATTCCTCCGTTAAGGTAGATCCCGAGCGTCTTCTTTCCGCTGTTCTTAAGCTGTTCAAAGAAGCCGTCCGGGTAATCCCCAAGCACCTTTTCGATCTGCTCGAGAGTCAAAAGGGTTTCCCATTCCCTCGTGCAAACAGAAACATCATATCCGGTAAAATTGGCGTCCGCGACCTCATATCCGAGGTAGACATAAACGTTAAACTTTTCTTCGATCCGCTTCCTTAAGGTTTCGATCCTGTCGGAAAACTTGTGGGTGATCACAGTCTGCTTTACAAAAACGTCGGACTTATTCTCCACGCCGTCATTGATATAATCCCAGACATATACACAGCCTGCGGTACTGCCGTCGGGCGCTTTAGTGTTGCCGGCAAGGTAAACAAGGCCATTTTTCACATCCAGCGCGCACTTGCCATATTTGAAGCACGTTGCCCTGACCGCGCAGTCCGAGAGCAGCTTTCCTGTGCTCATCGAATAGCACTTAAACTCTACAATGGCATCATTGGATGATCTAAGGGTAGCAGTGGTGATAAGCACCTTCCTGTCCCAATCCGCAACAACGTTCTCCGTTTCCTCATCAGTCTCTACGGAAATGTTCAGGCTGTTCCCTGCCGCGTCAAACACCCTGAACCCGCAGGGTTCGTAGGTTGAAGCGACAAAGCTCCCGTCGCCTTTGGGATTCTCGATGATATACGAATACTCGTCTCCGTATTTTTTAGCAATCTCTTTCTTTAGAACATCAAGTTTTACCGCACGTTTGACGGTCTTGTTGTTCGAATAGTCCGAAAGGACGCAGAGCACGGCATCTTCCCCACTCGGATAGAGGTCGTAAACGTATCCCGGCATATCGTTAAAGGTGTAAAACGTGGACTTTTTCCCCGTCTTTGTGTCAAATGCGTAAACAGAGTTGCTGCCGTCGGCGTAAATGATCAGGCCGGTTTTTTCGTTGAAAACAAGCTGCGTCGGGTATTCCACGCCTTTTAATTCGTAGTTTCCCTGCTCCTCCAGCTTGCCGTTGTAGAAATAGGCGCGATACTTCTTCGACCACTCGTATTCGCCTTCCCTTTCCACAAGGACCATTATGCCGTTGTCGCTGTATTGATAAACGTTCTTTGAGCAGCCCGGCCAGAGATCCTTTAACTCCTTTTGCGGCGCAAGTGTGTATTTATCGTACGAAACAAGGTAGTCCTGAATCTCGCCCTGGAGGTCAAGGCTCTTATAAAGGATCACAAGGCCGTCTTCAAGGATGTACGGTTCCGCCTTGCCGTCAAAAGTGCTGTAAGGCGCATTAAAGCTGTAAACCGCGTTCTGACCGGTTTTTGTGAGGGTAT
>JAGDCQ010000281.1 GCA_017958465.1 Lachnospiraceae bacterium | reverse complement strand
CCTGATGACGAAGCCCTTAAAAAGGCTATGGAAGTCATACTCAACAGGTTTGAGGAGACCCCTACCGGCGGGTATATCGGACTTTCAGATAAAACCTACCTTGATCCCTCCGGGTGGGATCCCGGGGAAGGGTATGATCCGACGGCAAGAGACTGGTACAAGGAGGGGGTTGGCCACACCCTTATGGAGCTTGGTGAGCCATACCTTGATATGGATACCGGTGATATGATCGTTTCCGCTACCAGAAAGATCACACTTGCTGACGGCAGGAGCGGTGTTATCGCCACAGACGTTTTCCTGAACAGTATCGCGGACAGCGTTGCAAAATATAAGCCCGGCGTAACGGGAGTTGCCATCCTTTTCCGTGGCGACTACATCCTGGCTTACGGAAAAGAAGGGTATAACGGGACAAAAGCCTCGGAACACAAGGAGGATACCCTTGTTAACACGCTTGCAGGCAGGGTTTCTGCGAAAGCAGGCGGAGTTGAGCTTATAAAAGACGGGGCAAAGAGCTACTATGTTTCATACAACGAGGTTGAAGGCACGGACTGGACGATGGTCTCCTATGTCCTTGAGAGCGATGTGTTAAAGGAGCTCAGTGCACTTACTCTCGCCACTGTCCTTATCGTTATAGCTTTCCTTGCAATAAGCACGGCAGTTATCTTCTTCTCCATCAAGAAGATGGTAACGGAGCCTGTTACGGGCCTTACAGAGACCATAACAAAGATCGCGGACGGCGACTTTACCGTAAAGGTAGAAGCCGGGAAGCATAACAACGAGATCGGTACCATGAATGACAGCATGTACGACTATGTGGGGCGTATGCGTAAGACTCTAGGCGAGATGCGTGATGTTACCGACCAGCTTTCAAAAGAGGCATCAAGCAGCCGCGTTGCTTCTCAGGAGATGAACGGACAGGCTGCAGGGCAGAGCGAATCCATGGGACAGATCAGGGATTCCATGCAGGGTGTGGCTATTTCTGTAACAGAGCTTGCCAATAACGCAACAGAGCTTGCCCAGGCAGTCAGCGAAGTGACCGAGCAGGGTAACGTCACCAGCGGCATAATGGAGCAGCTCCTTGAAAAGGCTAAACAGGGACAGAAGGATATGAGCAATGTCCAGCACAATATGGACAATATCTCGGGTTCTATGACGGAAATGAGCAATGTGGTAAGTACAGTTGACACTGCTGCCCAGAAGATCAATTCCATCGTGGAAATGATAAGTTCCATCTCGTCCCAGACCAACCTGCTCTCTCTCAACGCATCCATCGAGGCTGCGCGCGCAGGAGAGGCCGGCCGCGGATTTGCCGTAGTTGCGACTGAGATCGGAAACCTTGCGAGCGAAAGTGCAAAGGCTACGACAGAGATCGCAGCCATCATAGGTGAGATAACAGAGCAGATCAAGAAGCTTTCTGAGCGCAGTGAGGCAAGTGTCGGGGATATCGCCCTCAGCAATGAGGCCGTTAAGGCCACGGGAGATACCTTTGCCGAGATTTTCACCGCTCTCGACGAGGCAGGCTCCACTGTCATGGATATGATCTCGAAGATGAATAAGGTTAACGATATTGCCACAAACGTTGCAGCGATCTCCGAAGAGCAGTCCGCAAGCGTTGAAGAGGTGTCCACCACTGTGGATGTGGCAGCCGACAGCGCAAAGGATATCGCAAACGAGACAAAGGGCGTTGAGGAAAGTGCGGATTCTGTCGCCAAGAACGCAGAAAAGATCGGCACCTTCGTTGAATCCTTCAAGATAAGATAAACCATTTTTTGGTCGTTGACTTTGAAAAACGTTTTGTTATAATGGTGACAATGTGAACAAAACGGGAGGCCCATTATGGGACAGGGTATTTTTTCAGGAACGACTACCAGATCTAAAATATACATTCTGGCTACAACAGCCGTTATGACGGCGCTCATGTGCGTACTTGCACCTTTTTCGATACCGGTGGGGCCGGTGCCGATCTCGCTTGCAACGCTTATCATCTACCTTTCTGTTTATATCCTCGGATGGAAGATGGCAACGGCGAGCGTAGCGGTTTACCTGCTCATCGGAATGGTAGGGCTGCCGGTATTCTCAGGCTTCAGCGGCGGGATTGCAAAGCTTGCGGGGCCTACGGGCGGCTACCTTATCGGGTATATCCCTATGGCCATAGTGGCAGGGATGGTCATTGACCACGTAAAGAACCGCATTGCCCACTTTGCCGGGCTTGTGGGGGCGACTGCGCTGCTGTATGCTTTTGGAACGGCTTGGTTCTGCCTGGTGACGGGCTCGACCCTTCCTGTGGCTTTAAGCCTTTGCGTTGTCCCCTTTGTACCGGGAGATCTGATGAAGATCGTGATAGCCATTATCCTTGGCACAGTCTTAAGGAGCAGGATAAAGAGAGCGCTCAACTGAGCGAAAAAGCGCAATACAAAAGATGCGGACTTACACCGTGGAGCTTTCCACGGTGTTTTTTTTGTGTTTAGAAGCCCACGGGTGTTATAACCTGAGGCTATAGCAAACGATAAGTATAACGTATTTCCCAAAACGCCGCAGTAGTGTTATAAATATGCTCAACAAAACAAAACGAGGAGATAAAAGGATATGAAAAAAACAAAAGTAACAATTTCGTTTTTCGCTGCTTTGATCGCAGCAATCACAGTAGCAACACCATTATTCCTTCACGCCGCGAAGGCCGCTGACATTACAGAAACAGCGAAAACATACCTTACCGGCAACGGTACGAATGCAGGCACGAACACCGACGGATCTTCAAGGAATGTCGGGGCAGGCGATATAGAAAAAAATTATAGCACCTATACATTTCTTGACATAAGGCTTGATGAACTTTATAATGCAGGACATATCGCAGGCTCATATCACGTTGTTTACGGTGAGCAGCTTGCGGAAAAGATCAAATACCTCCCGCTGGATAAGCCCATAGTTGTCGTAAGTAACGACGGTCAGCTTGGCTGGCAGGTAACAGGTGCTCTCAACACCGTGTTCGCAGCAGACGGTATCGATACAAAGGTCATCAGCTGGCAGGGCGGCTACACCACAGAGGGTATCGCCGCAGATAAGATCTCAACCGAGGCAACAGCGCTTCCCGATGCAGCAAACGCCCTTACAGACGCAGGCCTTAAGCTGTTCTCGGATTACATCGGGGGCTTAAAGAACGCAAACTACCCCAACTTCATCGTTAACGAGGCCGAGACCTGGAAAGTGATCAACGGCATTTACAACAAGAAGAAAGAGTTCACCGACAAATACATCGTTGTATTCCTTCCAGCTTTCAAAGGCACATACGTAGGCGAGTTCAACGATTCCATCCTCAGGATCGACTACGGCGGAACAGAGGGTGCTGCAAAACTCACAGGCCTTGACAAGTCCAAGATCATCCTTGTGGCATGCGGAAGCGGCCAGACATCTGATAATGTTGTAGGTTCGTTAAGAGTTGCAGGTTTCAACGCTTATTCCGTAGCAAACGGCTGGGGCGGAAACAAGGGCGAGATCACAGGCAACACAAAGCAGGGCGGTATCAGCGCATATGACGCAGCCCAGGTAGCAGCCGGAAAGAAGGCTCTCTTCAGCGAAAACGTGGACACCTCCATCAGAAACAAAAAGAACTGGATCCCGCTTGTTGTCGTAGGCGGTGTCGTAGTAGTGGCAGGTGTTGTGACACTTATCATCTTACTTAACAAGAAGAAAAAGAAAGCAAACTGATCTATCGGAGAAAAAATGAGCTCGGTTCAAGAACTAAAAGAAACAAAAAAGACCGGGAAAAAGTGGATAGGAACAGTTATCAAGATCGTTATTTCGGCAGCGCTTCTCACTATTCTCGTATTGTCAACGGACATACGGGAAATAGGGGATGCGCTGACCGGCTTTAGACCTATATGGATCATCCCCTGCCTCCTTGTGATCGCAGCATCCGTTTATGTGAGCGCGATGAAATGGGGGGTGCTCCTTAAGGCCCAGGGTGTAAACGTCCCTGTGATCAGGCTGTTCGGATATTACACTTGCGGGCTTTTCTTTAACAATTTTCTTCCCTCCAGCATTGGAGGGGACGGCGCAAGAGCGATCCTTGTGGGAAGAGACGGGGGAACAGTCGGGGGAGCGGCATCCGTTATAATGGAGCGGATACTGGCTACTGTTACGCTGTCTCTTCTTGGGCTTCTTGGCGCTGTGTTTTCAAAACACGTGCCGACAGTAGTGCCGGTCCTTATGGGCGTGCTGCTGGCCGTGGGCGCAGGACTTGCGGCAGTCCAGCTGACAGGCTGGGTTCCTAAGCGTCTTAAGACGAAGGAGGGGAAGATAGCTTCTGTCTGGCGTACTTTCGCAGAGAAGTCCGCAGATATAAGGAAACACCCGGGGTCCATCGTCATCTGCCTTGTGGAGTCGCTTGTATTCCAGTTCCTTGTTGCACTTGTTGTAGGGACTGTAATAGAGGGGCTTGGGCTCGCGAGGCTTCCCCTGCCCGACCTTTGCATGGTGGTGAGCGCTTCCTCGGTACTTGCAATGGTACCTGTTGGCCTTAACGGCTACGGCCTCAGGGAGGGGACTTACGCGTTCCTCCTTGCACCCTACGGTTTCACAACAGCCCAGGCCCTTACGGTATCTGTACTCTACGCCCTTTTCGTTACACTTTTCAGTCTGGCGGGCGGTCCGCTCTGGCTGATCCTTACAAGGGG
>JAGDCQ010000280.1 GCA_017958465.1 Lachnospiraceae bacterium | reverse complement strand
CCCTCGTCCGGGCTTTCGAAGCCGGCGATCATACGAAGTGTGGTGGTCTTTCCGCATCCGGAAGGTCCGAGGAGTGTCACGAAACTGCCGGGCTCGATCTCGAGATTCGCATCCTTAACGGCGTAGAAATTCTTGCCGGTCTTGGGATCTTTGTAAATTTTCGATATGTGTTCAAGGCGTACGCCCTTTTTTTCTTTTGCCATAATCTGCCTCCTTTATTCCTTAACCTTGATACGACGGCTGGTACCGAAATGTTTGATTATGAAGTTCATCAAAAGCACCGAACCGTAGGTGATGATTATCAGTATTGTCGCAAACGCGCAGGCTATACCGTAAGAGCCCTTTTCCGCAAATTCGTTGATCTGTACCGTGATAAGCAGATAAGAGGGCGTAACCAGCAGGATGATGGCGCTGATGGCGGTTATACTTCTGACAAAGGAAGTAACAAAGCCGCTTAAGAAGCTGTCCTTTATGAGGGGAAGCGTAACGGTCATGAATACTTTGAAGCTGTCCGCACCCATGTCGTAGGCCGATTCCTCGATGCTCTTGTCGATCTGACGAAGGGCCGAGATACCGCTTCTTGTTCCGGTAGGAAGGCTTCGAACCACGAATACGATAACTAAGATCACGCCTGTTCCGTAAAGGCCCTGGAGGATTCCGCTGCCGAAAAGTCCGCCCGAGAAGCCTCGGATGTATCCGATACCCAGAACCGTTCCGGGAACCGCCATGGCAAGCATCGAAACCGCTTCGATAAAGCCTTTTCCTTTGAATTTACGTTTAACGACCAGGTAAGAAATGATCATTGAAAGCAGTGCGGTTATTGGCGCCGCTATCAGTGACAGGACGAAACTGTCCTTAAAGGCTTTTAAGCCCTTGTACCTTGTGAATACCAGGTTAAACCACTTGAAGGTCAAATGGAAATCATAGCCCCAGGTCTTAAACATTGCGCCGAAGGGTACGCAGATATACATCATTATAACGAACAAAGCAAGTGCGGAACACATGATGGTAAGGGGAAGGGTAACGCTTTTGTCGGTGATGAGCATTCTCTCGCGGGATGCTTTACCCGAAAGTGTTGCGGTACTCTTTTTTTCAAGATAATACTTCTGTACCACGAACATAAGGAGCGTGATAACAAGAAGTACCACCGCCATCGCCGCAGCGCCCTGTTTATCGTAAGCACCCGTGATCTGCAGGTAGATGGTGGTTGCCAGCGTATCGTAGTAACCGCCGATGATCATGGGGTTTGCAAAGTCTGCGATGGATTCGATAAAGGTTACAAGGAACGCGTTTCCGAGACCGGGAAGGATCAAAGGGAAGGTAACCGTCATGAAGACCTTGAATCTGGACGCTCCCATATCTCTTGCAGCTTCTTCCAGCGAAGGGTCGATGTTTTTAAGAAGACCTTTCATCATCATGTAGCAGACGGGGAAAAACGTAAGTGTCTGAACTATGGTGATGCCCCAGAAGCCGTAAACGCTGTTATCGTAGATCTTTAACAGGAATCTGGTGATGATACCTGCTTTACCGAAAAGCATGATCATCGAAAGAGAAAGAACGAAGGGAGGAGAAACAACCGGAAGCATGGATACCACCTTGAAAAGTCCCCCCATGAATTTCGTACGAAGCTTCACGTATTCTTCGACGTAAGCAAACAGCAGTCCGATAAGGGCCGATGCGATACCTACCACGAAGCCGACCTTTAAGGTATTGGTAATGGCCTTTCTGAAGTTCGAAAGATCCATGACCCTCTTGAAGGTATCGAGCGTGAGGCCGTGATCGCCGATAAAGCTGTCAACCAGCAATATGGCAAGCGGATAAAGAATGAATACAGTCAAAAAAACAATCAAAAGCACGATGGTCGTCACCATTATTGGATCGCCCAGGAGCTTTTTCCTGTCAAGGCTGGCACTTTGACTCTTTGCCATTTTCCATGTCCTCCTTGTCTGTTAAATCGGTAAAAAAGGAGCGAATGCAGTCTGCATTCGCCCCCGTAAAGATTAAAAACTATTCTGTCTTGAAACGACCGTCTGCTGCAGATCCGAGTGCAGTCATAACTTCTTCAACATATTTTTTTATATTTGCCTTAGCATCTTCGAAGTCATAGTCCATAACGTTCTCGGGATCGAGACCGAAAGCTGCTGCCTGTTCGGGCTGCTTTGCGTTGTCGATTACCAGGAACTGGTAAGAACCGTTCTTTGCGCCGAGTTCTACGCATTCAGGGCTAAGAGCATATTCGATCCAAAGCTTTGCAGCGTTCTCGTGCTTGCAGCCCTTGAAGATCGCGGTTGCACCGATTTCGAAAGAGGTGCCGGATGAAGGGATGATAAGCTGAATGTTGCCGTATCCGTTGTCAACGATCTGGGTGATACCGTCATGAAGGAAACCGATACCTACAACACATTCGCCTGTGCCGACGTTCTTGGAAGGGCCGGAACCGGACTTGGTGTAAACTTCGATGTTCTTATCAACATCAACAAGGTACTTGATACCTTCGTCGTGACCGTACTTCTGGATCATGGTGTTGATGACCAGCTTTGCGGTACCTGCGGTGTTATAGTTGGAAAGCCAGATAAGACCCTGATACTTGGGATCCAGAAGGTCCTTCCAGTCAGCGGGAGCTTCGATACCCTTG
>JAGDCQ010000031.1 GCA_017958465.1 Lachnospiraceae bacterium | reverse complement strand
CTTGTCTTTTGTAATGGCGGCGATCGACTGTGCGAAGCGGTAATCTTCGCTCATATCGGCGCTTGCCGCAAATATGATATCAGCAGTGTTTATCCCTTTACTGCCGACTGCTTTTCTAAAACTTTCCGGAAAAAACATAATGATCTCCAAATATTTATTGTCAGTTTAAGTTTGTCATTCCTGAGCCGTGTAAAGCTGCCAGTACGCACCGCGTTTGGCCAGAAGCTCTCTGTGGGTGCCGCTTTCCTTGACAACTCCGCGGTCTATCAGTAGTATCTTGTCCGCGTTTTTTACGGTGGAAAGCCTGTGCGCGATGACAAAGCAGGTCTTTTCGTTCATAAGCTTTCGCATCGCAGATTGTATCTGCATTTCGGTACGGGTATCAACATTTGACGTCGCTTCGTCAAGGATCAGCATCTTGGCGTCGAGCAGCATGGCCCTCGCGATCGTAAGAAGCTGTTTCTGGCCCTTTGAAATGTTCGAACCGTCTTCGTTTATGACTGTATCATAGCCCTGCGGAAGGCGCATGATAAAGCTGTGTATCTTGGCCGCTTTTGCGGCATTTATGACTTCTTCGCGCGTAGCGTCGGGCTTTCCGTAAGCGATATTTTCAAACACGGTACCGCCAAACAGCCATGTGTCCTGCAGGACCATGGTGTAGCTTTTTCTAAGGGATTCCCTTGTAAACTCCCTGTGTTCCGTGCCGTCTATGCGGATCTCGCCCGTCTGCGGATCGTAAAAGCGCATAAGAAGGTTGATTATCGTTGTCTTGCCGGAGCCTGTCTCGCCGACGATAGCGGTCATACTGCCGGGTTCAGCGGTAAAGGAAACGTTTTTGAGCACGTTTTTACCCTCTGTATAGGCAAAAGTAACATCATCAAGGTCCACCTTGCCGTTTGTATCCGTAAGCTCTTTTGCGCCTTCGACGTCTGCCGTTTCCTCGCTTTCATCAAGCACCTTGAATACGCGCTCCGCAGCCGCAAGCGCAGACTGAAGCTCGCTTATTATGTTTGCTGTCTCGTTGATGGGACCCGAAAACTTCTTGGAATAAAGCACGAAAGACGAGATCGCGTTAAGGCTCATCCCGCGTGTGATCCTGAGGACTGCTCCGAATACCGCAACAAGCGCAAGTGAGATGTTATTTATAAAGTTGATAGTGGGGCCTACTATGCATGAAGCGTGTTCAGCTTTGTAATAGGCATCGATCGCGTCATCGTTTACCGCGTCAAAGCGGTCGAGCATCTTGTCCTCGACAGCGTAAGCCCTTATCGTTTTCTGCCCGCCTATCGTCTCCTCCGCAAAGCCGTTCAAAGCCCCGAGTTTTGCCGAGCGCACGCGGAACAGAGGCCTTATGCGCTTTGACATATAGCCGGTGTAAAAGATGGACATAGGGATGGTCACAAGCAGCACGAGCACCATCACAGGCGAGATGATGACCATCATTATGAACGAGCCTATAACGGTGATAAGGCTTGCAAGTATGGTTATAAGGTCCGACGAAAGCGATGTGTTGACTACATCGATATCGTACGAGATACGGCTGATGATATCGCCGGTCTGGGTCCTGTCGAAATAAGAAACCGGCAGGGTCATGAGCTTGTCGAATACGTCGTTTCGCATCTCCCGCACGATGCGCTTTGTGATAAACTGCATCAATCGCGTAAGGATGTAGGAAAACAGTGAACTTGCGGCATAGAACAAAAGCAGCAGCTTTGCGTAATAGAAAATGCCGTCAAAATCCACCTGCCCCGGACCGCAATCCATGGCGTTCACGGCCTTACCCGAAAGATACGGGCCCGCGAGTCCAAAGAGGTTTGCGCTCACCGTGAGGGCAAACGCGAGCAGCAGCCACCAGATGTGGCGTTTTAAGTAGCCCCAGAGGCGTTTTAAGACATATCCGGTGTTTTTGGGTTTGTATGCTAAGTTCCCGCCGGCACTTCCGACGGCAAACTGTCTTGATGAAACAGCCATTGTCTTTTCCTCATGTTACGGGCATAAGCCCTTGAATGAAAGTCTTTGAGTTTCAAATATCGTTTTTATCGATCTGCAGGGCGGCTATCTCCTGATAGATCCCGCAGTTTTCAAGCAATTCTTCGTGCGTGCCGGCACCGATGATCCTGCCCTCGTCCATGACGAGTATCTTGTCGCAGTGCAATATGGTGCTTATGCGCTGCGCAACCATGATCAGCGTCGTTTCGCCGTAATGCTCACGGATGTTTCTCCGCAGCAAAGCGTCTGTCTTGTAGTCGAGTGCCGATGACGAATCGTCGAGTATCAGTATCTCGGGGTTCTTTGCGAGCGCCCTTGCAACAAGGATCCTCTGCTTTTGGCCGCCCGAAAGGTTTGCGCCTTTTATCGCAGCTTTGTAATCGTACTTTTCCTCGTCGGTCCCGATGCCAAGCTCTTCAATAAAGCCCGCGGCAACCGCATCCCCTGCGGCTTCCTCCACTCTTGCGAGCGGGATCTCCCTGCAGAAGCTTATATTTTCGTAGATGCTGTCCGCAAAGATCACATCATTCTGGAATGCAACGCCGAAGCGGCTTCGCAGTTCCGAGAAGGGGATGGAGCGGACATCTCTGCCCTCTATCCTTACTACACCGCTCGTTGCGTCATAAAAACGCATCAAGAGGTTCACAAGCGTTGTTTTACCGCAGCCCGTTGCACCGATGATACCTATGCTCTCGCCCTTATTTATCTCAAGATTGATATCCGAAAGGCACAGGTCACCCGTGTCATTGTACCTGAAATCCACATTTTCAAAGGAAATGTAGGGTGCGTTTGCTTTGAAAGGTGCTGCAAGCTTCTCCTGCGCAGGACTGCCCTCGGCGGCCGCTGCAGTGTCATTTGCGTCCGCTTCCTTCATCACAGGCTGCTCATCCTCTGCATTTATCACTTCCATGATACGTCCGGCGGACGCCGAAGCCTGGTTCAACTGGATGAACACGCGGTTTATCATTATGATTGAGTTGAGGATCATTGAGAAGTAAAGCAGGAAAGCTATGACTTTTCCGGCCTCTATGTGACCTTCGTTGATACGCCAGGCACCTACGATGATAACCCCCACAAGGCCGACATTGAGCACAAAGTTCATAAGAGGGCTTGAAAGCGCCATTGTGTAGGCCGCGTCAAGCTCTGAGCCTATCAGCTCGTTGTTCACACCGCGGAAGCGCTCCTTTTCGTGACCGGACTTTGAAAGCGCCTTTATCACGCGGATACCGGTGATATTTTCGCGCAGAACGTCCACCATACGGTCTGTCTTTTTCTGCACTGTACGGTAGAGCGGCACTGTTTTTCTGGAGATTCCAAAGACTATAAGCGCAAGGATCGGAATGAGCGCAACAAGAATAAGCGTGAGCACAGGGTCCATGGTGGCTGTGATGAAAACACCGCCGATAAGGATGATGGGACCTCGCACGCCCGCGCGCTGGAGCATTCCTATGAATCTGTGGATGTTGTAAGAATCCGACGTCATTCGCGATATCAGGGACGGAACGGTGAAGGAGTCCACCTTGCGCCCTGAAAGCCTGTTGATCTTCTCAAACAGAGAATGACGGATCGACTTGGTTACGTCGGCGGCCACTTTTGCCGCCTTCTGGTTTGCGATGATGTTGAAACTGCGGGCCGCAACGGCCAGAAGGACCATTATCCCGCCCCACAGCAAAACAAGTTTGATATTATTCTTTGGTACTACGTTATCTACAATGTGTCCAAGGACCTTAGGGATTCCAAGGTCCGCAATGGTCCCGATTATCTTGATGAACAGCCCGAAAGCCATTCCTCCGTAATAGGGCCTTATATACTTAAATATAGATTCGTTCTTCGTTTCCACGGTCTTAAGGTACGGGGATCAGCCTCTTAACCTGTTCCCCTCAAATTTGGCTCTTGTTTTGAGTGTTTGCCGGATGAAGGCTATGCGATCCTCCGGGCTTCCTTCGGACGATGTTATGTCAAGAGATGCTTCGATCGCCGTAAGAAGTTTTTCATCTTCAGTATTCTTGATGCCGTAAAGGACTTCGAGCTTCTGATCCACGGTATCCGCCTCCAGAAAGGCGAGAAGGTCGGGATTTACTTCTCCCTCGAAGATCTCATGTGTTTCAACGTCCTGAGGCGCGGAAAAAGACTCCTGTGTAGTTTTTTCAGGGGCACTTTCCTGCACAGGGTCACCCGAAGCTATAAAGAAGCCAAAGCTCCCCGAAAGCTCCTGATAGACTATACGTGTGCTGTTATCCTTGAGGTCTGTTGCAACCGCAACTACCTGGCAAAGCTCACCGTTCTTTCCTGTAAATCTGTCACCCTGTTTTAGCATATCGAACCTCCGTATCAGCCTGTGGGATCACCGTTACACGGTCCCGGCTTTTTTGTGTCATTCCTGCGCGTCTGCGTAATAATCAGCATATTCTTTGGTGATAAGCTGGTTGTTTACCATTTCCCGCAGGTTGTTGTCATATTCAAGAGGCGAGATCTTTGCCTTCGTCATACGCTGGAGAAGGTTTTTGGTCCTGGTCTTGAATTCCGATGTATTTATAACTCCGTCCTGCCAAAGTACCTTTGTTTTGTAGGCTTCCTTCGAAAAAGACCCTCGAAGGCCCTCGAGCATGTACTTCTCGGACATTGAAAAATCTGCTTTCAGCAAGTCGAAAGCCGCTCTGGCGCTGGTATTCGTAAGCCTTATATCGTCTCCTATCACGTAAAGGTTCTTAACGGATGTGCGCCTCCTGTTGACGACGTCCTCCCGGTATGTAGGGACACAGCCTCCAAAGATGCCGGAAAGAGCCATATTGGTACGGATCTCGGTGTATTCCGTAGCAGGATCCGCTGCCGCCGTTTCGTATGTTACAGTAGTTGCGTTGTGGTAGTCAAGGACTATTTCCCGGGGAGTGCTCTCCATCAGGAGAAAATGGACCTTGCCGCGGTTTACCCAAAGGTATGCCGGGCACTTTTCGACTTTGTAGCGGGTGCTTGAATCGATGATAACAGGCCTGTGCTCCCTTTTTACCTTGTACTTCACCATGAGCTTTTTCAGCTCGTTCTTGTTGACATCTATCAGGTTGCTTTCGTTTCTTGCTTTCCTTTGAAGATCTTCCTCCAGATTGCCCGGAAGGCTTTCAGCAGGCTTAGCAGCGCTGCCTTTATCAGGCCTGATATCAGCTTTTTCACCTGCTTTTTGTTGAACTTTATCGCTGCTTTCTGCGACGTATTGCGTTTCTGCAGCTTTTTGAGGTTTTTCGCTCTTTTTTTCTCGAACTTCGCGCTGAACCTGTTCAGATCCTTTCCGAAGGACTCCGGGATCTCCAGTGTTTTTAGGCCTGTTTTCTTCATTTCCTGAAGGTTTGTCAGCAGGTTTTTCCCCGCCTTTTTCAGGCTTTTTCCTGTTTTTTTCAGGCTTATTCCCGTTTTTTGCAGGCTTTTCCCCGTTCTTTTCAGGTTTGCCTTTACTCTTCCCAGGCTCTTCCCCGAGCTTTTCAGTTTCAGTTTTAACTTTGCCATTTTTATTGTTCTTTTCTTTTTTGTGTTTTTCAGGTTTCCCCGGTTTTTCCTTCTTTTCAGCCGTTTCCTTATTTTCAGCCTTGTCCGCTTTTTCAGCCTTGTCCCGTTTTACGGGCTTTGACGGCTTAAAAGCTATAGGCCCCTCCTGGTTTTTGGAGCTTTGTTTTGATGCCCTTACTTCCCCCACTTCACCGGCATCTTTCATGATCTCCGCCATTATGGGGTCAAGAGGCTTCTTTCCCTCCGTGGGAGCGCCTGCTGTTACCTCTGCGCCTTCAGGAGCTGCGTCGCTTCCTTTTTTCATCTCATCCGGATCTGAAAACCTGTAGCCTCTCAAGATCACAAAGGGCATAAGCAATGCTATCACACCGGCAAAAATAAGGGCCGGCATGGCTGTAAGCGCAAAAGCCACCCCAAGGCCAAGTCCTGCGACTATGCAGACTAAGCTGCTCCAAAGCAGGATCCTGGTCTTCTTTTCCCCATGCAGCAATGTGTTGATAAAAGTCTTAAGATCCATATCAGGTCCCAAAGCGCCAAGTGCTTTTTATTTGATATTGTGTTTCTTTCTGTATTCCGCAAGGAGCAGGTCCACCATCCTGCCGTAGCTCTGGACGCCGTCCTCCTGGTCGTTGGCCTTGAGGTAGCTGTCGTTTATGGCATCCGTGGTGTTGCTCACCGGCGTGTTATCGTATTGTTTCCAGTATTCGCTGTTTGCGGCAAAATCCCTGTTGATACCGGGATCAAGCCCCCAGCGCATCTCGCTGTAGGCGTCTATATCCTTGCCTGCAAGCGCGTTTCCGGTGTAAACAAGTGCTTCCGCAAGTGCGCTGTACATAAGCTCTTTATCGCCCGATGCCATACATGCAAGATATGCTATATAATTGGCCTCGTCTTCACGTATGAAACCGCGAAGGTGCGCAAGTTCATGGCACATGGTGTGGGCGATGGTATATTTGGGAACGTCCACATTTACGTTGGCTTCCATGGTGAAAGGCACGTAAACCCCCGTGATCTCCGTCATCGACATTAAAGTCGAATGGATAACAAGCTTTGTCCTCGGGTAAAAGCCGCCTGTTATGGGATATTCCTTTGCAAGCTCCTTGTATGCATCGCGGCATTTCGAGGCCAGTTCCGTCATGGATGTGCTGTAGATAAAACAGCCGTCCGCATCTTCCTTAAGCTCTGCCCTGAGAGCCGTCGCCTGCCCTGCCAGCTCGTCGCAGAGGGCTTTAAGCTCGTCAACCGAGGAATCGTGCACATCAAGCCCCGCTATCTCGGCGAAAGTGTAACGGTGGTAGTTGACACTGCACCCCATCACCAGCATGAAATAAACCAGGGAGGCTATCCCCGCCAGGGTCAGTATGTCGCGGAAAAGGATATACAGGCG
>JAGDCQ010000279.1 GCA_017958465.1 Lachnospiraceae bacterium | reverse complement strand
TCTGACGAGAAAGACTGTGCCGGCATATACATACGAAGTGGAGTATGAAGACGGAAACACTGTTTCCGCAACAGATATCTACAACTTTAAGGATACACTTTCGCAGGAGGATCTTGATCTTTTCTCGAAGGGTATCAATTACAGGATTTATGACGTTCTTGGCGCACACGAGATGACTGTGGGCGGTGTTAAGGGTGTCCGCTTTGCGGTATGGGCTCCCTGCGCCATCCGTGTGAGCGTGTGCGGTGCCTTCAACAACTGGGACGGCAGGGTTGCTCCCATGCAGCGCCACACCGAATCCGGCGTATTTGAGCTGTTTATTCCGGGGATCAAGGCCGGCGAGCTTTACAAATACGAGATCAAGAGCCGCGGCGGGCTTACGTACTATAAGGCCGATCCTTATGCAAATGCCGCGGAGCTCCGTCCGGGTACAGCCTCCATTGTAGCGGACATCAACTCCTACGCCTGGAAAGACGCGGAGTGGATGGAGAAGAGAAAGAAGACAGACTACGACAAAGAGCCTTTCTATGTTTATGAAATGCACCTGGGCTCCTTTAAGAAGCCTGATGAAAACAAGGACAGTTTCTACAATTACAGGGAGATCGCGCCACTTGTTGCAGAGCATGTTAAAAAGACAGGATATACCCACATCGAGCTTATGCCTGTAATGGAGCATCCTTTCGACGGTTCCTGGGGGTATCAGGTAACAGGATACTATGCTCCTACAGCCCGCTACGGTACTCCTGAGGATTTCATGTATTTCGTGGATTATATGCATAAAAAGGGGATCGGCGTTATCCTTGACTGGGTTCCCGCCCACTTCCCGAAAGACGCCTTCGGACTTGCAAGCTTCGACGGCACCTGCCTTTACGAACACAAGGATAAGCGCAAGGGCGAGCACCCGCACTGGGGCACGCTGATATTCAACTACGGCCGTCCTCAGGTTAAGAACTTCCTGATAGGAAGCGCCCTGTTCTGGACGGAAAAATACCATGTAGACGGCATCCGCATGGACGCAGTCGCATCCATGCTCTATCTTGATTACGGGCGCAACCCCGGGGAATGGATACCGAACGTTTACGGCGGTAACGAAAACCTTGAGGCAATAGAGTTCATCAAGCATCTGAATTCCATATTCAAACAGCGCAAGGACGGAGCACTCATCATAGCCGAGGAGTCCACAGCCTGGCCAAAGATCACGGGAGACCTTAACGACGGCGGGCTTGGTTTCGACTTTAAGTGGAATATGGGCTGGATGAACGACTTCACAGAATACATGAAGCAGGATCCGCTCTTCAAGAAAGGGTGCCACGGAGCCCTCACCTTCAGTATGATGTACGCATACAGCGAGAAGTTCATCTTAGCGCTTTCCCACGATGAGGTAGTGCACGGAAAGTGCTCGCTGCTGAATAAGATGCCGGGCTATGAGACAGACAAATTTGCAAACCTGCGTGTTGCTTACGGCTTTATGGCAGGACACCCCGGAAAGAAGCTGCTCTTCATGGGTCAGGATTTCGGCCAGAAGCGTGAATGGAGCGAGGAAAGGAGTCTGGACTGGTTCCTGCTTGAGGATCCGCTCCACGCAAAACTCCTTAAGTACATGGAGGAGCTGCTTAAGCTCTATCGGAAGTACCCTTGCATGTATGTAAAGGATTTCGAGCCCGACGGATTTGAATGGATGAGCTGCGAAGACGCGGACCACAGCACGGTAAGCTTTGTAAGGCGCGGTAACGAGGGCGACAAGGAGCTGCTGTTCATTTGCAACTTTACACCTGTAAGGTACGAGGGAAGGCCCATGGGAGTGCCTTTTGCCGGGACCTACAAGGAGATATTCAACAGTGACAGCGAAGAGTTCGGAGGCACAGGCTTTACAAACCCGAAGGCTATAAAATCGAAGCCCATACAGATAGACGGCAGGCCAAATTCCATGCCCGTCAATATCCCGCCTCTTGGAATGGCTGTGTTCACCTGTACAAGCGACGAGGAAAAGAAGGCCGCGAAAGCGAAGGATACAAAAGCAGAGGCCGGTGAAAAGCCTGTAAAAGCGAAAACGGGTACGAAGAAAGCACCCGCTGGGAAAACTGCTGCTTCAAAAAAGACTGCCGTAAAGAAAACGGCAAAAGAGTCTTAAGAAAGTTAAATGAGGTTTAGAATATGGGCAATGTTATCAGTGAAATCTTCGGAATAGACACCTTTGACGACCGTGTCATGAAGGAAAGGCTCGAGCCTTGTGTCTATGAAGAACTCAGGAATACTATGAGCAGCGGCAACGACCTTGCGCCGGAAGTGGCAGAGGCAGTTGCGGCAGCTATGCGCGACTGGGCGGTAGAGCGCGGAGCAACGCACTACGCACACTGGTTCCAGCCCATGACAGGTACTACAGCGGGAAAGCAGGATTCCTTTGTTTTCCCTTCGGCTTCCGGTAACGAGCGCTGTATAATGGAGTTTTCCGGGAAGGAGCTCATAAAGGGCGAGTCGGATGCTTCATCCTTCCCTTCGGGCGGGATAAGGTCCACCTTTGAGGCCAGAGGCTATACAGCCTGGGACTGCACTTCACCTGCCTTCCTCCTTGAGGACGCAGGCGGTATCGTGCTCTGTATCCCTACGGCCTTCTGCTCGTACAACGGCGATGCCCTTGATAAAAAGACGCCCCTCCTGCGGTCCATGGAAGCCATCGACCGCGCAGCAGTGCGGCTCCTGCACGCCATCGGCAGGCAGGATGTGAACAGGGTCTACTGCAACGTGGGCCCGGAGCAGGAATATTTCCTGATCGACAGAAAGAAGTATTTAAGGCGCGACGACCTGATCTTTACAGGGCGCACGCTGTTTGGCACAAAGCCTCCCAAGGGCCAGGAACTGGACGACCACTACTTCGGTTTGCTCAAAGAGCGCGTTTCGGCCTATATGGGAGAGGTAAACAGGGAGCTCTGGAAGCTTGGGATCTTTGCAAAGACCCAGCACAATGAGGCCGCTCCCGCGCAGCACGAGCTTGCCCAGCTTTATGCCGAGGCAAACATTGCCTGCGATTCAAACCAGCTCACTATGGAGGTTATGAAGAAAGTGGCTATCCGCCACGATCTTGCCTGCCTCCTTGCGGAGAAACCCTTTGCCGGAGTAAACGGTTCCGGTAAGCACAACAACTGGTCGCTTTCCACGGATGCAGGAGAAAACCTGTTCAAACCCGGAAAGGCTCCTCACGAGAATATCCAGTTCCTGCTTTTCCTTGCGGCCGTTATCCAGGCTGTGGACAGATATCCGGAGCTTTTAAGGCTCTCGGCTTCCACCCCCGGCAACGACAGGCGTCTTGGAGGCGCAGAGGCGCCCCCTGCCATCATCTCCGTGTTCGTGGGCTCACAGCTTGAGGATATCCTCGATCAGTTTGCAAAGACAGGAGATACCACAAGCTCCAAGAAGGGCGGAAGGATAGATGTCGGAGTGCATGCGCTGCCGCAGATAAAGCGCGATGCAACCGACCGCAACAGGACTTCGCCGTTTGCCTTCACCGGTAACAAATTTGAGTTCAGAAGCGTCGGCGCTTCCCAGTCCATAGCGGACGCCAACGTAGTCATAAATACCACGGTAGCAGAGTCTCTCGATGAGTTTTCGGATATCCTCGAGACCGCAGATGACAAAGAGGCCTGCGCAAAGCGGATAATAGCGGATGCAATAAACAATCACGGCCGCGTGATCTTCAGCGGTGACGGCTACAGTGGGGAATGGCGCGAGGAAGCAAGGCGCCGCGGGCTTGTAGAGCTCCTCACCATGGTGGATGCGATCCCCGCATGGGTTGACGAAAAGTCCGTAAGGCTGTTTGCAAAAGAACACGTTCTTTCCGAGACGGAGCTGAAAGCAAGGGCCGAGATCTACTACGAATCCTACTCAAAGACCATAAATATCGAAGCCGAGACTATGGTGGAGATGGCTTCACGCCAGTTTATCCCTGCCTCCATAAGGTTTGCGTCGGAGCTTGCAAAGAGCATCACCTATATAAACAGCGCCTCTACGACAATCGGCGTTGGCACACAGGAGAGGCTCCTTACCCAGGTTCAGGACTACCTTGCGGATGCAGAATCGGCTGTTGCCGATCTTAAGGCAGCTCTTGAGAGAGCAAGGGAGATACATGATGAGAAGGATAAGGCTGTGGCCTACAGGGATGACGTTGTCCCTGTGATGGACAGGCTGAGGAAACCTATAGACAGCCTGGAAACCATAGTGGACAAGCGACTTTGGCCGGTTCCTACATATGGCGATCTGCTGTTTGAAGTTTGATCAGGAAAGATGTGGTTTTAGTTTTGAAACAAGGGATCAATAAGAAAAATGGACACAAAAGCGTAAAAAGCCTGAGGCTCTTATGCCTCCTGGCTTTTACGCTTTGTATTATGCTCGCGGGCTGCGCAAAAGGCAACCTTATCGCAGAGCACGGAACAATTAACGGCACTCCCGCGCCAAACGCCGGGAAAGCGCCCACGGAGGCCCCGACAGAGGCACCGACACCGACGGAGGCTCCGACAGAAACTCCTGCGCCTACGGAGGAGCTGCTCCCATCGGATGCAACGCCGACACCGACAGCCTCCGGGATAATCGAAGGGACTCCGGCGCCTACAAACACTCCTACGCCGGCTGAGGTACCCTCGCCCACACAGGAGCCTGTGCAGGATACACCGACGCCTACGCCGGAAGAAGTTACCGCAACGCCTACAGAGGCGCAGGCTACACCTACAGAAGTCCCTGCGACTCCGACAAATACGCCGACTCCGACAGAGGTGCCGGCAACACCCACAAATACGCCTACACCGCCTCCGGCGCAATCCGGCTACTATTCACGCAGCGGAAGAACGGATATCCCTACTTTTGTGGGTCTGTCCTATGTTGTAACGGACGGGAACGGCAACGAGATCATAAGCTACAACCGTGACAAGCAGATATACCCCGCAAGTACGGTAAAGATGCTTACCGCCATGGTGGCGATAGAGTACCTTAACATGAGCACGCCTCTTACCGTAACAGGTGAGATTAAGAGCATGATCCCTGAGGATGAGTGGAACTACGGCGTTGTAGAAGGGCAGACCTTCCCGCTTGAAGTGTGGCTCCACATGCTCCTTATGGAGTCCTGCGGCGATGCGGCCTTTGTGATCGCTGCAAACGCGGGTGCGGTGATAGCCGGCGGAAACGGCCTTGGAGCCGTGGATGCCTTTGTTGAAGAGATGAACGCCACCGCTAAGCGGTGCGGCGCAAACTCTACCCATGTGGACAACCCTGTGGGGCTTGACAAGGGAAACGGCTTTATGAATATCTACTCAACTGCTTCCGATATGGCAAAGATCGCCGTAAGCTTCATGAAGAATGATGCTCTGGCGGCAGTTGTGGCAAACAAGGAGTATACCGTGCCGGATTACACACTGGCCGACGGCACTGTTGTAAAGGGCAGAAAGCTCATGACCAGTAACTATTACTACGCTGAGCCGGAAAAGTACCGCAGCGACAAGTTCACTGCCATAGGTACAAAGTCCGGGGCGACGGACGCTGCGGGGCTTTGCTATGTGGCAACGGTCGTGGAGAAGGTGAGCGGCAGAAAGCTTATCTGCGCATGTTTCGGTATCGGATCCGAAGAACTTGGGGACAAAGGCTATACAAGGGGAACAATGTTCGACGAGATGACAAAGATCTTCGAATATTGCATAGATAATGAGCCGTGACAACGCGGCAAACGGACAAAGATTGATTTTTGAAAGAGGTTTTATCACATGATCCAGGCAAGTAACATTACACTCAGACTCGGAAAGCGCGCACTTTTCGAAGACGTTAACATCAAGTTTACGGAAGGAAACTGCTACGGACTCATCGGTGCAAACGGCGCCGGAAAGTCCACATTCCTTAAGATCCTCTCCGGACAGCTCGAGCCTTCAAAGGGCGAGATCATAATCACAAAGGGCCAGCGCCTTTCCTTCATGCAGCAGGACCACTTCAAGTACGATGCTTACAACGTGCTTGACACCGTTATCATGGGAAATGCAAGGCTTTACCAGATAATGAAGGAGAAGGACGCCATCTACGCAAAAGAGGATTTCACCGAGGAAGACGGTATCAGAGCCAGCGAGCTCGAGGCTGAATTTGCAACGATGAACGGCTGGGAAGCAGAGTCCGACGCGGCTACACTCCTTAACGGTCTCGGCGTCGACACAGACCTTCACTACGCAATGATGAGCGAGCTTAACGGCGCGCTTAAGATCAAGGTCCTCCTTGCGCAGGCGCTCTTTGGAAACCCTGACATCCTGCTCCTCGACGAGCCCACAAACCACCTTGATCTTGAGGCTATCCAGTGGCTTGAGGAGTTCCTCATCAACTTCGATAATACGGTCATCGTGGTTTCCCACGACCGTTATTTCCTGAATAAAGTCTGCACACAGATCGCGGATATCGATTACGGCAAGATCCAGCTCTATGCAGGTAACTACGACTTCTGGTACGAGTCCTCACAGCTCATGATCAAGCAGATGAAGGAAGCCAACAAGAAGAAAGAGGAGAAGATCAAGGAATTACAGGAATTCATCCAGAGGTTCTCCGCAAACGCTTCAAAATCCAAGCAGGCTACTTCACGTAAGCGTGCCCTTGAAAAGATCGAGCTTGACGACATCAAGCCTTCAAGCCGTAAGTATCCTTATATCGATTTCAGGCCCCAGCGCGAGATCGGCAACGAAGTTCTTACAGTCAAGAACCTTTCTAAGACTGTTGACGGCGTGAAAGTTCTCGACAACATCTCGTTCGTGCTCGGTCACGACGACAAGGTTGCGCTCGTCGGCTCAAATACCGCAGCTAACACGATGCTCTTAAAGATCCTTGCAGGCGAGGAAGAACCCGATGAAGGCATCGTAAAATGGGGCGTTACAACGTCTCAGTCCTACTTCCCGAAGGATAACACCGCGCTCTTTGCGGGCGAAGAGACTATCGTCGATTTCCTTATGCCTTTCTCTCCCGAGAAGGATGTAACTTACGTCCGCGGATTCATGGGCCGTATGCTCTTTGCGGGCGAAGAAGGCTCAAAGCAGGTCAAGGTCCTTTCCGGTGGTGAGCGCGTGCGCTTAATGCTTTCAAAGATGATGATCATGGGCTCCAACGTCCTTCTTATGGATGAGCCCACAAACCACCTTGACATGGAGTCGATCACCGCTCTCAACAACGGTATGATCAAGTTCCCGGGTGTTTGCATCTTCACATCCCAGGACCACCAGTTCATCCAGACTATCGCAAACAGGATCATAGAGATCGTTCCCAACGGAATGATAGATAAGATCACTACTTACGATGAGTACCTTGAGAGTGATGCAGCCGCTCGTAAGCGCCAGAAACTCGAGGTAAACAGCGAGGAGGACGATTAATGGCTATGGGGGCCGCAGGGCTTGAGTTTTGCGCCGGGGATTTCTACCCGCTCGGCGCAACACGTATTGGAAAAAATGTCAATTTTGCCGTTTCTGTCCCGGGAGCGGAAAAATGCACGCTAAAGCTTTGTTTTGACGGGAAGACCGCTGAGATCGAGATGGATGAGACCAAAAGGTTTGGTGCAGTTTTTGCCGTAAAGGTGAAGAACCTTACGCAGGAGTTTACATACAGCTTTTTGGCGCTCGGAAAAGAGTTTACCGACCCTTATGCGAAAAGCGTGAGAGGGCGCGAGATTTTTGGAAAACCTTCGCAGGAGACGGTAGGGACATTGATCGCTGACAATTTCGACTGGAAGGGCGACAAAAACCCCGGAAGGGCTTTTGAAAAGCTGATCATCTACAAGATCCACCCCCGTGGGTTTACAGCAGATGAAAGCTCAAATGTCAGGCACAGAGGCACTTTTCTTGGTATCATTGAGAAAATGCCCTACATAAAAAAACTGGGGGTTAACGCTGTGCTTCTCATGCCCTGTGTGGAGTTTGACGAATGCATGTCGGACGAGACCCTGAACGTTCCTGTATATACTAATGACCTCAAGAACAAAGGCAGTTTTCACAGGGAGAAGAGCGACGAAATGCCTGTCCGCGTGAACTTCTGGGGATACGGGGCAAAAGCCGAGTACTTTGCGGTGAAGTCAGCTTACGCTGCGGATACCGAGCACCCGGAAAGGGAGTTCAAGACCCTTGTGAGGGCGTTCCACAAAGCCGGGATAGAGGTCCTGATGGAGTTTTCCTTCCCGGACAACGTCTCTGCGGGTTTTGTTTCAGATGTGCTGAGGTTTTGGGTTTCTGAGTACCATATCGACGGGTTCAGGTTCATAAATATGCCTGTGCCGGATTTCTGCATCTCAAAGGACCCGTATCTTGCAAATACAAAGCTCATAGCTTCCGGCTGGGACGAGACCAAGGCCTATGCCGGCGAGGAGCTTCCGAGGCGCAAGCACCTTGCTGTCATGGATGAGACTTTTGAGTATACCGTCAGGCGCTTCCTTAAGGGCGACGAAGGCATGGTAAATGCCTTCTCGGAGTGTCACAGGCGCAACAACCGCAAGAGCTGCTGTGTGAACATGATCACGGACAGCAACGGGTTTACGCTGAACGACCTGTACGCTTATGATGTTAAGCACAATGAAGCCAACGGTGAGAACAACAGGGACGGACGTGAGATCAATTACAGCTGGAACTGTGGCAGAGAAGGGGAAAACCCGGGGAGAAAGATAGCGCTGCTCCGCCGTGTTATGATCAAGAATGCCCTGATCGCGCTGTTTACGGCCCAGGGAGTGCCTATGCTGCTTGCCGGTGATGAATTCCTGAACTCGCAGCATGGCAACAACAACGCGTATTGCAAGGATGATCCCCTTGGGTGGCTGAACTGGAACAGCAGGGGGATCGCCCGTGAGACTACACTTTTTGTGATGGAACTGATAGCCCTCCGGAAAGAGCACAGGGTGTTCAGAAATGCTGAGATACTCAGGCTTATGGACTACGTTTCTTACGGATGCCCGGACCTTTCCTATCACGGGATGAAGGCCTGGGGGCCGGATTTCTCGTATCATTCAAGGTGTCTCGGGATGCTCTTCAACGGCGGGTACGCCCCCGCAAGAAACGGGACTCCGGATGCAAGTTTCTATGTGCTTTTCAATATGGACTATCTGGATCACGATTTTGACCTGCCGCTGGTAAATAAGGCCGGGAAATGGGAGGTCGTGCTGTCGGCAAATTCCGCAAAGGCCCTTGCCCCGGGAGATATATGCGACAGGACCATAGCGCTCCCCGCAAGATGCGCCATAGTCCTTAAAGAAACGGAGTGACCCGCCTCAAGGAGGTTTTATGTCTGGATTTGTTCTGAAACTGATAGCGATGGTCACAATGATCATCGACCATGTTACCGCTGTTTTCGTACCAACGGGGACTGTGGCATATTTCATTGGCCGCGCCATAGGCAGGGTTGCCTTTCCGCTGTTCTGCTTTCTGCTGGTGGAGGGTTTCTACCACACAAAGAGCATAAAGAAATATGTGCTCCGGCTGGCGGCCTTCGCACTCATTTCCGAGATCCCCTTCGATCTTGCGATCCGCAGAAAGTTCTTTGACTGGAACTACCAGAGTGTTATGCTCACGCTCCTTATCGGGCTCGTGTGCATCGGACTTGTGGAATACATAAAGCAGCGGTTCTATCCTATGCAGCTTTTTGTGTACACCGTCCTTTCGAGCCTTGTGATGCTGGCAGCCGGCATTCTGGCGATGGCTCTTGGCACGGATTACGGCATGTTTGGCATAGTCGTTATCCTTATCATGTATTTTGCAAGAAGGAGCAAGCCTCTCCAGCTGGCGGGGTTCATAGGGGCATCCGTTCTCTCCTACGGCCTCAGTGGAACAGAGACCATAGGCGCACTGGCCTTTATCTTTATCTTCCTGTACAACGGCAAAAAGGGACCGGACGACAAAAAAGCCTTCTATCTTGTTTATCCTTTGCACCTTCTGGTCCTTGGAATCCTTAAAATGTTTGTTTTTGTTTGATCGGAGCATTATGCGTTCTTTTGAGATAACTGAAGTGAAACCCTTTATGTCTGCACTGCTTACCGGACAGGTTTTTGACAACTTTGCCGTTTCGGAGCTGAAGATGAACAATGCCGGGGGCTGGGTGCTGGACGGCAGACGGAATGCGGAATTCTATGATGAGGGAGAGTTTGAGGCTTTGCCGGAGAAGGAGTATCTCCTTTGGTCGGAAGTGAAGCAGATAGTCTTTACCCTTGTTAAGGGCAGCAAGCTCCCGCTTTCCATGCAGATCACATTTAAACTGAATGCAGCTAACACCGAGAGTACTGTCAGAAACTCCGGGACAGGGATCCCTCTTGAAAATGTGGGCGGCATATTCCTGAATATCCGTTATGACAGGGAACAGCTGCAGGTTGTGAGCGGAACATCGCTGAAAAGTTTTTCCATGGACAGGTCACTTGAGAATGCCTGGGACGATTACGCTGAGAAATTCTTAAAGAAAAACGGCTTTGCCTGAAGGAGGAGCGTTTCTATGATGCATATCAAATCGCTGGACGAGGGCGTTGAGGTGTTTAAAGCGCTCGGTTCCGAGATCCGTGTGGAGATAATAAAGCTGCTGATAAAAAACAAGGGGATGAACATGAATTCCCTGGCAAACGCGCTGAACATAACTAACGGCGCACTTACAAGCCATGTCAGAAAACTTGAGGAATGCGGGATCGTCTCGATAATGAGCGAGTCCGCCGGCCACGGCAATCAGAAGAGATGTATGGTACATCTGAACAAGATCCTTGTGGAATTCAGCCCGGACCCCAAGAAGGACGATGCCTACGAGACAGAGATAAAGGTGGGTCAATACACGGATTATCAGGTTTTCCCCACATGCGGGCTGGCAACTCCGGAAAGACTCATAGGTGAAGTGGACGACGCAAGGTATTTTGCCCATCCGGACCGTGTAAACTGCGAGATCCTTTGGTTTACAAGGGGATACGTGGAATATATGATACCGAATCTTGTACCTTCAAATCAGAAACCAACACAGATAACAATATCTGCTGAGCTCAGCTCCGAGGCTCCGGGAGTGAACAACAACTGGCCTTCGGATATATATTTCTATCTGAACGATATCTGCCTTGGGATGTGGACAAGCCCCGGGGATTTTGGGGATGTGAAGGGCATATTCACTCCTGACTGGTGGTATTCGAACTGGAACCAGTACGGGCTTTTGAAGCTTATCGTGGTGAACGAAGAGGGGACTTTTATCGATGGTATCAAGATATCTTCTGTCTCCGTTAGTGACCTGAAGATCGACAACAAGAGCAACATCCGTTTCAAGTTTGAAGTTCCCGGAGACACGGAACATGTTGGCGGACTTACACTGTTTGGCAGGAATTTCGGCAATTACAACCAGGATATCCACGTGACAGTGAACTATGCTCCAATAGTATGATTACAGGCTGCGGGGTAAATGCCCCGCAGTTTTTTTGCTTCGAAATCGATAATAACGTTTCATCAATTGTTCACAGTTATTCCTTGACCTTTGGGCGGAAATATAGTATTATATCCATTGGACTTTTTTGGGGGACGAGTGAACCTCGAAAAGTAAAAAGTATATGTTTTTATAGTAAAAGGGGAGTTTTTCATGAGTGAAAACAACATCGCTAACGACAACTTAAGTCTTAGCAAACAGAGAAAATTACAGAGAAAGAAAGATATCGCAAAAGCGAAGCGCAGCAAAAAGGTGGGCAGAGTCGTATGGCTCGTTGTTCTTTGTCTGCTTGCTGTTGCAGCTGCATTCAGCGTATTTGTTATCGTACGTAACCTTGTGACACACGTTAAAATGTCCGGCGATTACAGCAAGGGACTTGCGGCAAACGGTCATATCGAAGGTGTTACCGCTACGGACTACGCACAGCTTGCCGATTATTCAAATATCAAGGTGCCTTACGCCGACGTTAAGTACAGCGATGAGGATCTTCAGAAAGCTATTGACAACATCCTTGCAGGAAAGGCAGAGCAGAAGAACGATACCGAAAAAGCCGTTGAAAAAGGCGATGTTATCGTAGTGGAATATAAGTCATACTACGAGGACGGGACCGAGGTTGAAAAAGGTTCCACAGGTGAGTCGGGAAGCACCATCACGGTAGGTTCTTCGTCTCTTGCAACATACAAGTTCGATGATGCCCTTATCGGCAAGAAGATCCAGGACGAACCTTTCGAAGTTGAGGTTGAGTTCCCCGAGAATTACACATGCAATACAGATGTAGCCGGTAAGAAGATCAAGTACGTTGTTTCTGTAAAGAGCATCAAGATCACTC
>JAGDCQ010000278.1 GCA_017958465.1 Lachnospiraceae bacterium | reverse complement strand
GAGCAGCATGAAGGCTTCTTTAAGCTCCCTCACGTGGATGTGGACAAGATCCCCACAGAGGACTTTCCACTTTACAGCCACTGGTCCTACGACAGGATCTACCGCAACGATATGATAAAGCAGCCGGATGTGCTTATGGCTATGTTCCTCCACGAGGACAGCTTCTCAAATGATGAACTGAAGGCCAACTATGAGTTCTACGAGCCCAAGTACATCCACGAAAGCTCGCTTTCACCTTCGATCCATTCGATCCTTGCCTGCAGGCTGGGGAAAGAAGCCGAGAGTTTCGAGTTTTTTAAGTTTGCCACAAGGATGGACCTGGATAATTACAACAGGAACACCTGCGAGGGACTTCACACCACCAGCATTGTCGCGGCATGGATGAACATAGTTTACGGCTTTGGCGGGCTGACTCCGTCAAAGGGCCGCATCTCGATAGCACCTATGATCCCGAAGACCTGGAAAAGCTACAGCTTCAGGATCCTTGCAGGGGAAGAAGTTGTGCGGGTAAAGGTGGACCATGAGGGCGTGAGCCTTAAAACGAAAACAGGGAAACAGGCTGTTCTTACGGTTTACGGCAGGGAAACCACCGTTTCCGGCAAGGAGACCAGGATAAGTTTCAGTGAGTGAGAAAAATGGACAGAGAAGAATGGCTTATCAAAGAAGAAGGATATGACGGGGAAAAGACGGCGGACAACGGCAACCGTTTTTTCCTTGGAAACGGCTATATGGGCGTGCGGGGGACTCTTTCGGAGTTTACGAAGGAGGACCTTTGCGCGGTCAACCTGGCAGGGATATACGATAAAGTCGGGGACGGCTGGCGGGAACCGCTGAACGCCCCCAATTTTCTTTACACAGAGCTTTTTGCCGGCGCCCCGCTGAACGTAAAGACAGCCCCGTTTGAGGAACACTCGTTGATACTCGATTTTTATTCGGGGATATTACGGAGGAAAACAGTATTCCTTGTGGATAACAAGCGGATCTCATACACCTGCGAGCGTTTTCCGGATATGAAGGATCCGCATTTTTTCTACGAATGTTCGGAGGTCGAAAGCGACCGCGAGGTGGAGCTTTCCGTAAAGACAGGGATAGACCTTGATGTCTGGGATATAAACGGCCCGCATTATGTAAGGTTTGAAGAGAATTGCAAAGAAGGCAGGCTTCTGGAGGTTACAGGCTTTACAGCGGAAGACCGCGAATTTGTGCGGGTTTCCTCGTCGGTTTCTGTCTTTTCACCGGAGGAAACAGCCCTTTCTTTTGAAAACAGGGACAAAAAGCTTCTATCCACAGCCACCGTGCTTTTAAGACCGGGGGAGAAGCTTAAGATCTGCAAGGTTTCTCATGTTTTTACTTCGAAGGACGGAAAAGAAGGGAAAGATGATAGGCCTTCCTCGTCAAAAGAGGCGTACGCAAGGGCAAGGGAAGAGCACATTGCCTGGTGGGAAGAGGCCTGGGACAGGTCAAAGGTCCTGATCGAAGGGGATAAGGAGGCCATGCGTGCCCTGAATTATTCACTTTATCACCTTCATTCCATCGCGCCCCGACATAGAAAGAGCATGTCGATCCCTGCAAGGGGGCTTTCGGGACAGACCTACAAAGGGGCTGTTTTCTGGGATACGGAGATGTTCATCCTGGACTTTTTCCTGTTCACGGAGCCGGAGGTTGCGCGGACGCTGATAAAATACAGGCTGGACACGCTTCCGGGGGCTAAGAAAAAAGCAGCGGACTACGGATATTCGGGCGCTTTTTATGCCTGGGAGAGCCAGGAGGGCGGCTTTGACGCCTGCTCCGACTACAATGTGACGGATGTGTTTACAAAGCGCCCTATGCGGACCTACTTCAAGGACAAGCAGGTGCACATCTCGGCAGCGGTAGTTTACGGGATCAGGCGGTACCTTGAAGCAACGGGGGATATGTCGATCCTTGCGGAAGGGGCCTTTGAAACGGTCACGGAGTGTGCGCTTTTCTACTACAGCCTGCTTTTGAAGCGGGCCGGCGGCGACAGGTATGAGATAAGGGATGTTATCGGTCCCGACGAGTATCACGAAAGAGTAAACAACAACTTTTACACCAATATGATGGCGCGGATGGTGTTCCTTGAGGCACTTGAGCTCTTTGACCGGGTTAATCTCCTTCCTGCGGACAAAAGGGCTTCTATCCTCGAAAAGTACGACATTGACGCCTTGAGGAACACCTTCCGGCAAGCGGCAGAGGAGCTTTTTATCCCCTCACCCGGAGAAGACGGCGTGATCAGGCAGTTTGACGGCTATTTCTCCCTTGAAGATGTGAGTGTTGAGACGGTAAGGAGCCGTCTGCTGGATCCGAAGGAATACTGGGGCGGCGCCTACGGTGTGGCAAGCGACACCCGCGTCATAAAGCAGGCGGACGTTGCCACGGCCCTTGCGCTTTTCCATGACAGCTACGAAAAGAGCGTGCTAAACGCGAATTACAATTTTTATGAGCCGCGCACCGAGCACGGATCGTCCCTCAGCGCCTGCATGTATGCCCTCCTGGCCTGCTATTGCGGCAGGGCAGATGAGGCTTATCCCTTCTTCTTAAAGTCCGCATCCGCGGATATAAAAGGCGGGGGAAAGCAGTGGGCGGGTCTTGTCTACATAGGCGGTACCCACCCTGCAAGCGAAGGCGGAGCATATATGAACGTTTTGCGGGGCTTTGCCGGGATCGAAATAAAAAACGGAGAGCTTACGGCAACGCCAAAGCTCCCCGGGAACATTGAAAGATTGGTATTTAAGATTGTTTTCCGCGGTAAAAGGTACAAAGTGACCGTGGAAAAGGGACGGGAAGAAGCGATTCTCGAACCCTGCGGATAACCGGGCTGAAGATTCTAACCCAGGAAACAAATGCCGGGGCTTTTCAGCCCTCATTAGTCACATTGATCACGCTCTCTCGCACCACAAGCTCTGTGGGCAGAGTGACATTTGTGTGGCGTGCGGGCTCTCCCTCCAGCTTTTTCAGCATGATATCCACAGCGATTGAGCCCTTGAGGCCCATATCCTGGCGGACAGTGGTGAGAGGAGGGGTGACAAGCTTTGCAAGGGTAATATCATCGAAGCCGACAATGGAATAGTCCTTCGGACAGGATTTGTGGAAGCTTCGAAGGTGGATGATGAGGCCTGCGGCGAGGACATCGGCAGTCGTTACTATGCCTGTAACACCCGGCAGCTCCACTATGCGCTTTGCGGCCTCCCTGTAGCAGTCGTAATCGAGCTCCGTCATAATGGCGAGGGATTCATCATAAGGGATCCCTGCCTCAGAAAGCGCGTCCCGGTAGCCTTCGAAACGCTCGTGAACAACGCCTTCCTCCGGGAAGGGCGGCGACGAAAAGACTATCCTTCTGTGGCCGTGGTCGATCAGGTATTTTGTAGCAAGATAGCACCCTTTCCTGTCCTCGAGGCCCACATTTGAGACCCTTTCGTTGGTGATATAGCCGTCGATCAGGACTACGGGGATATCGAGACTGTTCAGGGTATCGAAAAACTCCCCTCTGAAAACGTTCATGACAAACAGCCCGTCAAGGTTCCAGTTGCTGAGGAGCGCAAGAAGCTCCTCGGAGCTTGCGACGTTGCGGACCATCAGATAGTAGCCGTTTTCGCGCAGGGCCTTTTCGATGATCCCCATAAAAGTCGAGGTAAAGGGATCGTCCATGGGATTATAGTCGCTTGTAGGGATGATGTGGTTTATAAAGCCAACCACGCGGCTCTGTCTTGAAACCAGGGCCCTTGCGGACATATTGGGCGTGTAACCGAGAGCCTTGATGGCGTCATTGATCTTCTGCACCGTTTCCTGGGAAACCCTGTTGCTCCTGCCGTGGATCACGTTTGAAACCGTAGTGGCGCTCACGCCTGTGGCAGCAGCGATGTCTGTAATCGTAACCATTTTTTCATTCTCCGTAACAGGTTTAACCTTAAACCTTGGTTACAGTGTATCAAGTTTCTATGGATTTTGCAAACAAATACTTTGAAAACGGCTGAAAAATAGTCGGAAAGGATAAAAATGATCAACACAGTTATCTTCGATCTTGACGGAGTGCTGGTCTCAACGGACGAGCTGCATTACGAGGCCTGGAAGCGCCTCGCGGACGAGCTTGGGATCAGTGGCTTTACAAAAGCAGACAACGAGCGTCAGCGCGGGGTGAGCCGCCTTGAATCCCTTGAGGTAGTGCTCGAAAAGTCCGATAAAACCTACTCGCTCGAGGAAAAATACGCTCTTGGCGAGAAGAAAAACGCCTACTACAGAGAAAGCCTTAAAAACGCCGACAGCTCCATAGTGCTGCCGGGGGCTGTTGAGACGCTGAAGCTCCTCAGGAACCGCGGGATCAAAGTGGGAGTGGGGTCTGCAAGCAAGAATACACCGGAGATCCTTGAGAAAACAGGGCTTATAGGACTCGTGGACAAGGTAAGCTGCGGGCTTGATACAGACAAAGGGAAGCCCGAACCGGATGTTTTTTTGATAGCGGCAAAGAAGCTTGGTAGCGCGCCGTGCCAGTGTCTTGTGGTGGAGGATTCTAAGGCCGGGGTTGAGGCTGCAAAGCGCGCCGGCATGCACAGCCTTGGAGTCGGGCCTTACGGCAGGACCCTCGGAGCAGAAGCATGCGCACCGGACCTGGCTTCGGGGATAGACTGGCGGGAGCTTTGCGGGTAAAGCCATGCAGCCCGGATACGGTATGGTCCTGAAGAAAGCGGACAACACAGAGAAGCGTGATCCCGGAAACGGATAAAAAGGAGGACAGCACTAACAGATGGGAAAAAGGTTGTTTTGGATATTGACAGGGGTTTTGTCCTGTTTAGTACTTACAGTGGGGGCGTTGAACATCATGAAATTTGCAAAGGCCGGAACAAACAGGTTCGAAAATACAAAGCTTGTGGTTTACGAGGGGCCAAAGTCCTTAAGGGATGCGACTCCGGAGGATCTTAAGGCCGCAAACGAGCAGCAGCGCGACATAGCCCTGCTGCACTGCACCGATACCAAGGTTACGGTAAACGGCACAGAGCTTTATGTTTACGATACTAACGTGAACCATTCGAGGACCTGGAACAGCTCGTATCTTCCGGCACTTTCAAGGACTCCGATAACCTATTTTGATTTTGAGGGCGTTGTAAGGATCACCGTGACTGTTCCGGACAGGGCGCTTGACTCAGTGAAGATAAGCCCTCTCTCCTACGGGATAAAGCCCAAGATCGACAAGGCCGCTCATACCGTGTCTTTCCTGATCGACACGCCGGATTCCTACACGGTGACTTTTGACGATTCTCCCGCCAGGGCGCTTCACATCTTTGCAAATCCCCTGGAAAAAGAGGAGGATATCCCGGATCCCGAGGACGATAAGGTGATATACATAGGGCCCGGGGAATGGGATATCGACAGCATCTCGCTTGAAAGCGGCCAGACCCTTTACATTGCGGGGGGCGCTGTGGTGCATTCGGATATAAGCGCAAATTTCGTGAAAAACGTGCGTGTCTGCGGACGAGGGATAATAGACGGTTCCGGATACAAGGGATGGGCCGGCAAGACGGCATATATCCCTCTCAAATTCGATTTCACGCAGGATTGCAGTGTTGAAGGTGTGATAGTGACAAATCCCAATGCCTGGTGTCTGCAGGGTTACGCAACGACAGGTTTCAGGGTGGATAATGTGAAGATCATCTCCTGCAGGCCAAACGGCGACGGGATCACGCTCCAGTCCTGCAAGAATGCGGTTGTGACAAACTGCTTTGTCAGGAGCTGGGACGATTCTCTTGTTGTGAAGAACTACGCGGACTCCTCGGAAAACATCACCTTCAGGCATATGAGGCTCTGGACAGACCTTGCCCAGTCCATGGAAATAGGCTACGAGACCAACAAAGGGAGCAGGGAAAACAGCACATTGTCCCATGTGACATTTGAGGATATATGCGTTTTGAACGGCTTCCACAAGCCCGTGATCTCTATCCACAATGCGGATGATGCGCTGGTTTCCGATATCGTTTTTAAGGATATCACTGTGGAAAACCTGCGGACAGGCTCCGGCGACGGGGCAGAGCTCCCGTATTTTGTGGATATAGCTGTGGTAAGCAACGGCAATTGGTCGACAACAAGGGAACGCGGGCAGATCAGGGATATCACCATAGAAAATGTGACTGTGCTCGACGGGGCCCAGGTTGGGTCCAGGATCGCAGGGTACGATGAAACACACACGGTATCCGGAGTGCACTTTAAGAATGTGACTGTTCTCGGGAAGAAGATCAAAAGCCTTGAGGACGGGGGATTCAAGGTGAAGGACGGTACATTCTCCGATATTACCTTTGAGTGAAAGGGGGATAACATGAAAAGGATCATTACTCTTGTTATTCTTGCGCTTATTTTTATAGCGGGGACCGGTACGCTGGTTTTTGTGCCTGTGAAGGAAAAGGAAGAGATGAAGGCCGGAAGCCTTAAGGTTGTGGCGGCACCTGCCCAGGAGCAGGCAATGGAACACCCGTACTTTAAGGTGGAGGCTTTTGAGCCCGTGATCCCTTCGGGGACAAATGTGGCATTAACTGCCAAAGTTACTGCCAACAATATGGGGGCGGGTTTTGTGCCGAAAAAAGCCATCGACGACAAGCTCACAACCTATTACGAGGGGGCTCCGGGCGAGTTCCCAAACGAGCTAACGCTGGACCTGAAGGATGTTTACAGCGTTCACGCTGTAAAACTGCTGCTTTGCCCGGATGCTGTCTGGGCCAAGCGTGTGCAGACCATTGAAATCCTTGCAGGAACAGAGGAAGGCGCGCTAAAGACGGTAGTTGCCAAGGCGGATTATGAATTTGATCCGAAGACAGGGAACGAAAGAGTTATTGAGTTTCCGGCGGAAAACATGCGCTTTGTGATGATACGGTTTTATGCAAACACCGGAGCAGTAGGCGGCCAGGCCGCAGAAGTCCGGATCTACGCGGATTGACCATTTATTGGTCAATCCCTTTTTTTGCGGTTGTAACGGGATTCGAAAAATGCTAAAATAATTAAATAAATTCTGAAAGAGAGTAGCAGGATATGGCTTATTTATTTGTGCATTTTACAGGTGAGAGTGAAAACGCGGAGCAGGTTTACTTTGCTGTCAGCAGGGACGGACTGCATTTTACGGATCTTAACGGGACACAGCCCGTAATGGTCTCCGACATAGGTGAGAAGGGCGTGCGCGACCCGTTTATCATCAGAACGGAAGAGAACGAATTTGTGATCATTGGGACGGACCTGAGGATCGCAAGCGGGAAAGGCTGGGGGCCCGCTCAGTTTGAGGGCAGCAGGAGCCTCGTTGTGTTCAAGTCAAAGGACCTTGTAAACTGGAGCAAGGCAAAACTTGTGGAAGTGGGCATCCCTACGGCAGGCTGTGTCTGGGCACCGGAGGCTGTTTATTCAAAGGAACGTGACGAATACCTTGTCTTCTGGGCTTCCATGGTAAGGGAACCCGGTGAAGAAGGGGCTAAACAGCGCATTTATGCGTCCTGGACAAAGGACTTTGAGAATTATTCCGAGCCCTTCAAATATATCGAGCACGACAACCACGTTATCGATACGGATATTATCTATGCGGACGGCAGGTACTACCGCTTTTCAAAGGACGAGACCACCAAAGTGATCAAGATGGATCATGCGGCTAAGCTTGAAGGGCCCTATACCGACCTTCCGTGCCCCACACTCGACAACCTTTATGGCGTAGAAGGCCCTGAAGCGTACTATATAAGCGAGATGGGGAAGTGGTGCCTGATCGTGGACCGTTTTGCAACAAACGGAGGATATCTGCCGGTCATCTGTGAGGATCTTGAGAAGGGAGACCTCAGGATCTTAGAGGACAGCGAATTTGATATGGGGCTCCGCAAGAAGCGTCACGGAGGCGTGATCACGATAACGGATGAGGAATACGACCGCCTTGTAAAGGCCTATGGAATTGAAAAATAAGAAACCCTCAACAAAGGAACAACCCTCAAAGCCTGAGCTTTGGGGGCTGTTTTTCTTGGGTCGGTCAATTGTCTTTGAGGTTAAAGCCGTTTTTCATGGAAGCACTTGAAATGTGGAGCACCTTGTTGAGAGTCTTGGTCGTCTGCTCTTTAGCCATTTTGCTCACTTTTTCATTTGCTTCTTTAAGCAGGGCCTCGTCTTTCTTGCCCTTGATCTTTTTATCATATTCGTTGATGATCTTCCTGCCTTCTACCATGGTTGCTTCCTGATACCTTGTGATCTGCTGGAAGCAGGCTGCATAGTCCTTGTCGGCAAGAGCGCCTAAGAGGCGGCTCCCCCAGTAGAAGTTTTCGGTTGAAACGTCGCAAGCCACGTTGGACATATAAGCCGGCATTGACGGAACGTTTGTGTACAGCGGGACGATGGCATCGAAGGTTGTGGAGCCGAAGCATACCCATTCAACACCTTTGATAATGTCCGGAACGTCGCTCCTTATCTGGCAGATAGTACATACGCCCGTGCGGTTGATACCTATGGACCTGTACATTCCGCGCTTTCCTGTATCTCTCGAGGTGTAAGGATCGAAATCCGTCCCCTGGAAGTGAGAGGAAAGCATATATTTTACGTCCTCGATCGCAACCTTGCGGTCAGGCTTAAGAGCCCAGGGGATGTTGTCGCTTTCAGGCGTGTATTCGGCGTTTTCGCCATCCCACTTGTGGGAGAAGGGAGTAAGATACCTTCCCATGAACCAGGCTCTCGGATTGTCGTAAATATGGTCCATATCGGTGTGCGAACCAAAGACATCTCGGGGGTCGAACTTGCCGTCCTGGTTAAGATCCAGGTGGTTTTCCGCGATGAATTCGCGAAGGTCTTCAGAGCAAAGGTGAGCCTTCTTGGCGCCGAAGGCATCCTTTAAGTCGAAGGAATCCATTCCGAAACGGTTAGGCGCAATAACAACAAGGTCGTCCGGAACGCGCTTTGCCATCCAGTGGTGACCGCCGATGGTCTCAAGCCACCAGACCTCGTTCTCGTCGTTGAAGGCGATGCCGTTGGGCTCGTATGTACCGTATTTCTCAAGAAGACTGCCAAGCCTTAAAACGCCTTCCCGTGCTGTTTTGACGTAAGGGAGTACAAGGACTACAAAATCCTCTTCGCCTATACCGCCGGGAACAGCCTTCTCACCGCGCTTTTTGGGCTTCTGGAATTGCACGAAGGGGTCAGCCGCAAGGACTCTCGGGTTGGAAGTGATGGTCTCGGTTGCCGTCATTCCTACGTTTGCGGCGTTTATGCCGGTTGCGGCCCAGGTGCCCTCCTTAGGATCCACGTTGGGGCAGGAGGTGTAGCGCATTGGCTTTTCCGTGAGCTCGATCACAAGCTTGGAATTCACACACTTATATTTTTTAGGTTGCTTGTCCGGTTCCACTACTATGATCTTTTTTACGTCAAACGAACCGTCGTCGGTGCGGGAGATCATGGTGGTGTTGTCATTGCTGGCCTTTTTTCCTACTAAAACTGTTGTACAGGGCATATCTTATTCCTCCGGATCGGTTGTGGTACCTGCCGTGTCTTTTCCGAAATACACACTCTTTGGTTCGGTGTCGGTGTCCGCTTTTTCCGCAGGTACTATGAAGTCTGTATCCATCCCGCCCCAGCTCATGGAATTTGCGTCATCCAGTGGCTGCATGTGGACTACGGGCACTTTGGACCTCTTTGAACGCTTGACTATCAGGATGATGGCTATCACTATCAGTGCGATGCCGATAAGTGCGGCAACAACTATGAGCACGATAAGCCAGATGTTGATGAGCATGAACTCCAGATGGATGCTGCTGTCTTTGTCCATAGCAAGGAGGTCCCACTCAAGCGTCTTTCCGTTGTTTGAAACTGTGGTGGCGTTGCTGTTTACAGGCTTTATGGGAAGGTTGACGGTAAGTGTCACAAACCCGTTGTAAAGCTTGAAATAGTTTGCATATTGCGAGAGATCGGCAGACTCGCTGCTTCCTTCTTCTGAAGGCTTTGAGCTGTTCATCTTCCAGTCGATAACGTATTTCAGACCCTCTTTCGTGAAGGAAAACCCGCTTGATGAGCCCTGAACCGTGTTTTGAGATGAATCCACGGACTCCGAGACTTCCTCCGGCGTGATGTCCTTTTTGCTCATAAGGAAGCCGTAATAGTTGTCCTTGTTGTATTCCTCAACATCCCAGCCTTTCTCGACGAATTGCTGTTTGTCTTCTTCTGTCAGACCCTGGCCGATATCGCCCATGCCTTCTGTCGTCATCATGGCCATAAGCATGGAGATGTCGATCTTGCCGTTGCGTTTTACGGTGATGGTCACGTTGTAACGCATGCAGCCGGTGAGGCAGAGCATGGATACAAGCAGGATAGCTGCGATTCTTCTGATCTTTTTCATTTCAAACTTCCCCTCTGTGGCCTGCCGGACAGCAGGCGCGCAGTTCCCTTTTTCTGTTATGGATTAAGAATAAGCGAATATGCCGTGAAAAGCAAGTTTTTTTTGCTATGTTTTTCACAAAAAGAAAGGGGTGCGGGCAGAACCGCCTCTTGTCATACTTGAAAGTCATAGATATAATAGGGGACAGGGAGGCTGTCCGGGCGTTTGAAATTGGCTTATTTGTCCCGGGGCCGGAAAGGTAAAGAAATGATCGAAGAACTTGTAAAGAAAAACAGGAGCTACCGCGGCTTTGACGAAAGTGTAAAGGTAGAG
>JAGDCQ010000277.1 GCA_017958465.1 Lachnospiraceae bacterium | reverse complement strand
GATATTTTTAAGATCTATCTTATCTTTCATTACGTTTCAGGAACCTTTCATCCACCATTTCTATACGACATCTACTTCCAAACAGACTGGGGAAGTTGAAACTAGATTTTATCACATTTACACTTGCAGGACAATCTTTTTCTTTATAAACATCCAAAAAGAGCCCTAAAGCCCGCAAAACCCGCCTTATTATCTCTTGTTCCCGGTTAGCAATATATAACTCTTGATTTAATCTACAAATAAGAGTAGAATACAAGCATTAAGAAAGGTAGTCAGCCATGGTTAAGATTGAAAGAAACGACCCCTGCTGGTGCGGCAGCGGTAAAAAGTACAAATTCTGCCACGAAGCCATCGACACAAAGATAGCGCTCTTCCAGGCAAAACATCACAAGGTTCCCCGCAGGGACATGCTAAAAACTCCGGAGCAGATTGAAAAGATCAAGGAAAGCTGCAAGATCAACATCGCAGTTCTGGACGAAATTGAAAAAACGATCCACGAGGGTATGAATACAGCTCAGATCGACAAGCTGGTTTACGACATGACAACAGATATGGGTGGCATCCCCGCTCCCCTGAACTATGAAGGCTTTCCCTTCAGTGTCTGCACTTCGCTGAACAGCCAGGTTTGCCACGGTTTCCCTTCAGAAAAGGTGATCCTTAAGTCCGGCGACATCCTGAACGTGGACTGCTCCACCATCCTGAACGGGTATTTTTCAGACTCTTCACGTATGTTCTGCATAGGCGATGTCTCGCCCGAAGACAAAAAGCTTGTTGAAGTTACAAAAGAGTGCGTGTACAAAGGTCTTGATGAGGTCAAGCCCTGGGGCTTCCTTGGGGATATGGGCCAGGCAGTGCACGACCACGCCTTTGCAAACGGGTACACTGTTGTCCGGGAGATCGGCGGCCACGGTGTCGGGCTCGAGTTCCATGAGGATCCCTGGGTAGGCTATAATACAAAGCGAGGCACGGATATGCTCCTCGTCCCCGGGATGATCTTCACCATAGAACCTATGGTAAACGCCGGAAAAGCTGACGTCTACACGACCGTCAAGAACGACTGGGAAGTATACACGCGTGACGGCAGCAACTCTGCCCAGTGGGAGATCATGGTCCTTGTGACCGAAACAGGACACGAAGTACTCTGCTGGTGATCCCGTGCACGGGCCGGGTTCCGGCGATCACAAAAGAATATCAAAACGCAGCAAAACACCGGAGTCTCTTTGGCTCCGGTGTTTTTATCCTAAGGAGGTCCCGTATATAAACCCACGGGCGGGTAAAACTTACAGTCCTGTTTTTTCTGCTATAAACTTTCTCGCTTTTATAGCATATTCAAGGGGATTGGCAACAGCAGGATCCTGCTCCGCCTCAACAAGCATAAAGCCCTCATAGCCGCTCTCTTCCACTGTTTTGAAGATGGGATCAAAATCGATGCAGCCATCACCAGGCACAGTGAATGCGCCAAGCCTTACACCCTTAAGGAAGCTTAAACCTTCCTCTTTTACACGTTTAACGACATCAGGGCGGATATCCTTGAGGTGGATATGTTTGATCCTTCCGATATGCTTCTTTATTATCGCAACGGGGTCCTCGCCGCAGTAAGCAAAGTGTCCGCTGTCGAAAAGCAGGCTGACATATTCGGGGTCCGTGCCCGAAAGCAGCCTTTCCGTCTCTTCAAGGCTCTGTACCACTGTCCCCATGTGATGATGGTAAGTCAGGCTTATCCCGTACTCCTCTTTTGCGATCTTTCCAAGGTAGTTCAGGCCATCACAGAGTTTCTTCCACTCAGCGTCGTTAAGGACATATTTGTGCCCGAACACAGGCGTATCCATCTGGCCCTGAACACTGTAGCTCTGCTCGGAAAAGCCGATTATCTTTGCGCCCATCGTCTTCAGGTATTCAAGCTGGTTTCTGCACTCCTTCTCAACCTCTTCCATAGGTTTTGTAAGTATAAAGCTTGAAAACCACTGGTTGCAGATGCAGAGCCCGCGAAGCCCCAGAGCTTTCTTCAAAACCTCAGTATCCTTGGGGTATTTGTTCCCCACCTCGCAGCCTGTAAACCCTGCCAGCGCCATCTCGCTCACGCACTGTTCAAAGGTGTTTTCCGCGCCAAGGTCCGGCATATCGTCGTTAGTCCAGGCGATAGGCGCAATGCCAAGTTTCACTTTGTTTTTATCCAGCATCTTCCCACCTCACGCATCTATCTCATCGATCCTTACAGGTCTGTGCTCGCGGAGCGACTTCTGTGCCGCAAGCCCCATAAGCACGGGCTTTAAGCCGTCCTCAACACCAAGAGGTGCCTCAGTATTGTTCTCGATGGCATTCACAAACGCAGCAACTTCCTTGCCGTAAGCATCCATATACCTCTCAAGGAAGAAGAACAGCGGTTTTTCATACTTTACACCGTCGGCGGTAGCGATCTTCGCGTTCGAAGTGCTGTCATTCTCAACAGCCACCATACCCTTGGATCCGAAAACCTCCGCACGCTGGTCGTAGCCGTAGGAAGCGCGCCTGCAGTTGTCGATCACGCAAAGAGCGCCATTCTTCATCTTCATGCTGATGATGGCAGTGTCGATGTCCCCTGCCTCGCCGATGGCGGGATCCACAAGGTTTGCGGCATAAGCGTAAACCTCTTCTGCATCGCAGCCCGCAAGGAAACGTGCCATATCAAAATCATGGATGGTCATATCAAGGAACATACCGCCTGAAACCTTAACATATGCGGGTGACGGCGGCTCAGGGTCGCGGGAAGTGATCTTGATTATCTCCGGCTCCCCGATCTGTCCGCTCGCAACAGCGTTCCTGACAGCCTCAAAATTGTGGTCAAAGCGGCGGTTGAATCCTACCTGATACTTAAGGTTTGTGCCTTTAAGCGCGTTCACCACCTCTTTGATCTTCGCAACATCATGGTCGATGGGCTTTTCGCAGAAAATGTGCTTCCCGGCCTTGATGGCAGCAAGAGAGATGGCGGAATGGGTGTCCGTCGACGAGCAGATGAGCACTGCATCGATCTCGGGGTCGTTAAGGATATCATTATAATCCTTTGTGACATTCTTAACTCCGTTACCCTTTACCCACGCTTCTGTCTCTGCGTTCATAAAGGGGTCTGCAACTGTCTTGATCACTGCGTTTTTCACGCGCGAAGTGATACCTGTGATGTGTACTTTGCCGATCCTGCCGGCACCGATTATACCAAGTGTAACCATGTTTATCCTCCGTTCCGGTCAAATGTACCGGATTATATTTGTAAATAGCTTTAATCCCAGAGCTTTTTGTATATCTCCACGATATCCTCTTTTGTCACTTCGCGGATAGTGTTCCCCGGGCTTCCGCTTGCCATAGCGTCCTCTGCCATCTTGTCTATAGAGGCAAAGAACTTCTCCCTGTCGATGCCGTATTCCTCCAAAGTCGGGATCTCCAGCTCCTTTGTAAGTGCAACAAGCCTTTCAAGGTACTTTTCAGCGGCTTTCTCATCGGGATCAGAAGGAGTTGCAGCCCCTATCGCGCGGCCAAGCACCGCAAAGCGGTCATACGCCCCCGGAAGCGCAAAGGAAAGGGCTTCCCCGATGAGCATAGCGTTCGATATCCCGTGAGGCACGTGGAAAAGAGCGCCTATGGGGCGGCTCATCCCGTGGATGATCGTAACCGAGGAATTGTTAAAAGCAACACCTGCTTCAAGGGCCGCAACGGACATCTCCTCCCTTGCTTTAACGTTGCTTCCGTCGTGAAAGGCTATCGGCAGATACTCAAATATCCGCTTCACAGCCGAAAGCGCCTGGGTGTCCGCAAGGACAGTAGCCTTTCTCGACGTAAAGGCCTCTGTGGCGTGGCAAAGGGCATCAAGCCCTGTGGCGGCAGTGATCTTTGGCGGAGCCGTAAGTGTAAAGGCCGGATCGATAACTGCGATCCCGGGCATCAAACAAGGCCCCTTGAGCAGCATTTTGATATC
>JAGDCQ010000276.1 GCA_017958465.1 Lachnospiraceae bacterium | reverse complement strand
GGCCCGATGATAACATCTGCCTTAAGCTCATCCGGCTTAAAGCCCCGGTTTGCGTAGATGTATCCAAACCAGTCCTCATTACGTGAAAACCGGCAGATTTCAAGGCCCTCCGGGTCAAACTCATAGGTGTTCACCACTGTTTCAAGCCCTTTGCGTTCTCTGGCCCAGCGCTTGGCAAACTCCTCATCATCCGTGAGGTAGAAGCCCTGTCCGAAATCCGCATTCTTGCGGCCATAGTGTACATCCGGCTCTTTTATGGTTTCAAATCCCGCGTGAAAAAGAAGCAAATCGTCAGCCTCCTTTGTGTGTCAGGTTTATTTGTACTGACGTGCAAATTCAACGGCAGCCTTAACATCATCTGCGTTGGGCCTTCCCTTGTGGAGGAACTTGAACTCTCCTCTGCAGTGGAACTCTTTCTCGTCCATGGCAACGCCTGCCTTGTCGGCCTCAGCTTTGATCTTCTTCCAGGTGGAGTTGAGCATGGCTGCGGATCCGAAGTTCACGATCTTGCCTACTTTATCCTTGCCAAGGGAGCCTACGAAAGCCTTTACCTCAGGATCGATATCGAAAGCATAGTAGGAGTTCCCAAGGAACAGGTAGTCCACCTTCTCCGTTACGGGAGTGCTGATGGGGAGCGCTTCTACTCCAAGCTCTTTAGCTATTGCTTCTGCAAGTCTCTTTGTGTTTCCTGTCTTTGTGTAATACCTTACTGCATACGTCATTTTTTCACCCTCCTGATTTCTTTATCCTAAAAGCGCTTCAACCAGCGCTCTCTTCTCAAACAGAACACAGCCGCCGTTGTGGTCGTCCTTAAGGATATCCTCCGACTGTAAAGCCTTGAAAAGCTTGGATTCGATGGCATCCCTGAGGGACGTATCCTTTACGTTGATGTCCGAATAAGGCGAGAAAGGACAAGGCTCCGCACCGCCGTGTGAATTGATATGGAAGAACCCGCGTCCGGCCGCAACACAGCCGCCTGAGCTCTTTTCGTCTCCCGGGAAGGAGATGAATACCATATCGTCGTACTCTTCGCGAAGGCGCTTAAGCTCTCCTGCAAAGAACTCTCTTTCTTCATCGCCGATGGCAAGCTCTTCGCTCTCGTCCGTTACCGGCACATATTCTACAAAAATAACAGCCTTGCAACCGCGATCTTTCAGGGAAGAAATGAACCCGTTCGAAACAACGTCCTTAAGGTTCTCCGTTGTCACTGTAACGGAGCATCCGTAGATCAGGTTCTTTTCCTTAAATCTGTCCATATTTGCGATGAGCTTGTCGTAAATGCCCTCGCCGCGTCTTGCATCTGTCGACTCACGACCGCCCTCTATACTCATTATAGGCACAAGATTACGGTGTTTGTCAAATAAATTAAAGTAAGTATCGTTAATATATACGCCGTTTGTGAAGATAGGGAACAAAATGTTCTCCATACGGCCTGCAGCCTCCACCACATCGCGCCTTATGAGCGGCTCGCCGCCGGCAAGAAGGATGAAGCTTATGCCAAGCTCGTCTGCTTCTTTAAATATCCTGCCCCAGTCCTCGCCTGTAAGCTGGTCGTGGGCCTCGCAGTCCTCGGTGGCATGGTTCTGCCTTGAGTAGCAGCCTGCGCAGTGCAGGTTGCACTTAGATGTGATGCTGGTGATAAGGAAGGGAGGGATATGGGTCCCCTCTGCCTCACTCTTTGCCCTCTTTTGCGATGCTCTTTTGCTTGCTGCGGCAAACTTCAGCATATAGGCGCTTTCTCTCGGATCCTTCAGTGTTGCTTTCAGGGCATCCTTAACAACGCGCTCTACGCCTGCCGTCATATATGCCTGAATGTCGAATTCTTTTTCCATCGTCATTCTCCTTTACTGCTTAATTTATGCAAAGCTCCGGCGATCGCAAGGTAGCAGAAGCCCACAAGTATCAGAAAAACAAGAAGTGTAAGTATCCACCAGGCGCATCCCATGAAAGGAAGGTTTTTCGAAAATCCGAAAGCTCCGGCGGGGCTTCCCCAGTTGAGGAAGAAATACGGGTAGTTGATGCCGTCCGCAAACTCCCAGCCTCTTACATAGCCTATGCCCGCGTAGATCGCGTAAAGCAGGGGAGGGATTATCACGAAAAACGCATTTCTCTTGCGGATCTTTGCTCCGTCTCCGGTCACGAAGAAATCGATAACAGCAGCAACGGGAACAACAAGATGGGTGAGGGTGTTCTGGAGGTTCCAGGCTCCGGCACCGATAGTGGGCGCAAGAACAAAGCCAAAGACAATGCCTGTAAGGGTTATGGAGACTGTTCCTACAAGCTCTATAACATACCAGGCTTTACCGGCTTCCTTCTTTCTGAAAAGGAAGAACAGCCCTATTGCACATATAATGGCTATGGCGATATTTGACTGGATGGTGAAGTACATAAACACTCTGCTTCCGCCCATAAAAGACTTGCGTCCGGCGTAAGCGCTAAGTAAAGTACCGACAACGGCAGATACGATAACAGTTATTTTAAGAAGAGTACTGAACACTTTTCTGGCATTCATGATTCTTTTTTACCTCCTAATATTCATCTTTTATCAAATTATATTTTATAAAATGTAATTTGTCAAGCGAAATATTTAAAAAACGAAAAAGATACATCTCGAGTAAATTGTTTACAGCAGATGTAACCAAATTTGTCATCTATCAATCCGAATACGTCAATTTCGGTTGAAAGGGAAGGCTGTTCTCCGATATAAATGTCATACAAAGGGAGTAGTATGTTTCACTACAGATTTTGACACGGAGGTCCTGCTTATGAAAAGATCTGTAATAATGAAGTCAATAGGTGCTGTTCTGATCATCCTTGCAGTGGTTTTCCTTTCTTCCACATGGAAGGCAGGCGCTGCTTCAAACACAGCCACTATGTATATAGAAGCCGAGGGCAACGGTGAGATCATCGGTACCGTCGGAGGGGCCATCACGCCCTACAGCTTTACCATCACCATAAAGCGTGGTGAGGCCGGAACTTTTGACCCGTCATTTCGGGTTTCAAAAGCAGCCGGCGAGGATGTGACCGCGTGGTTCAGGGGAAAATGTGAACCGGAAAAGAATATCTTTGCCCTGCTTCCTGTAGGCCTCACCGTGAAGACTGCAAAGGCCATAAATGTCGGGGATACTACAGCGGAATTTGTGATCTCGGGCACTCCCTATATGGGTTCCACAGGCTGGCTTCAGATCGGTATAATGATGTCCGTATTTGACGGCGATCCCAATCACAAAGACCTTGTGGAAGTGGCAAGCAGTCTTCG
>JAGDCQ010000030.1 GCA_017958465.1 Lachnospiraceae bacterium | reverse complement strand
TGTGTTCCACACTGTCGAAGCGCTTCCAGAAGTTGCGGATGTTGGTGTTGTCCTCAAGGTTGAGGTTTGTTTCGGCATACTCTATGCCGTCGTTTTTGAGCATACGCATGATGCCTGCCATGGCAACGGTGCTGATACCGCGGTTTGCCCACTCGGGATCCACTCCTACAAGTCCGAGGTCTATGGACTTCGGATGCTTGATATCTCTGAGCAGTTTAATAAGAGTTGTGGGGTACAGGTGCCCGCCCGAGCCCCTTAACGCGTTCGAAAGCGAAGGGAAGCATACGCCAAGGCACACAACCTTGTCATTCTCATCAAGGATCACAGCAACAAAGCGAAGATCGATGATCAGCTTGAAGTTTTCGATGGTCATCTTTATCATGCCGTCGGTAAACGGAACGGTCCCGTACAGCTTGGAATAGGACTTGTCGAGTATTTCGAAGAGCTGGCCCGCGTATCTGTCGATAAAATCGTTAACGTTCTTTGCGGGGCCCACACGAAGGTTATACTTCTTCATGATGGTATCCGCCAGTTTATCCAGCTTTCCGTCATCGTTCTTTGGATAGCGCAGCCTGCACTCGGTCCAATCCACTTCCTTTGCGTAGCCGCAATTCTCAATAAGCTTTCCGTAATATTCCGCGTTATATTGCTCCTCGAATGTCGAAACCTGGTCAAAGCCTTCTATGAGCAGGCCCTCGCGCTCAAGGTCGGAATATCCGAGAGGCCCGCAAACGGTATCCATCCCTTTGGAAACAGCCCATTCTTCAACCGCCTTGAACAGCGCATCTGCCACCTCCTGGTCGTCTATCGCGTCAAAACGCGTAAACCTTACGCGCTTCTCGTTCCTGATCTCGTTTGATACGCGCTGCAGTATGCCGGATATCCTGCCGACAATCTTCCCGTTCCTGTAAGCGTTAAAGAAGACGGACTCGCACATATCGTTGTAAACGTAATCTTTTCTGAAGATCTTCATCTCGTCGCCGTAAAAAGGCGGCACAAAACAAGGGTTGTCCTTGTACATCTTAAGCGGGAACTCCACAAATTCCTTGCGTTCCCTGCGGGTTTTTACTTCACGGACTTCTAACATTAAGTATATCCTCCAAACTAACGAAAAATGAAAGCCATCAACGCTTTCATTTTTCTGACCTCATATTTTATCTGTGGATAGCGTGGAACGAAACGCCTACGCTGTCGGGACCGCAATGGCTGCCAACTGTGGGGTTTGCCACAACAGTGATGATATTAAGATCGCCAAACTCCTCGCGAAGCTTTGCCTCCAGCAGCGAAGCGAGCTCCGGAGCGTCCGCGTGGGCGATTATGACTCTGTGCCCTTTTATATCGTCACCAAGCTCTTTAGCGTAGCTTACAAGGCGCTTTAAGGCGTTTTCCCTGCCGCGTTCCTTGCCGATATTCACCATCGTCCCCTCATCCGAGATGTAGATGATGGGGCGGATGCCGATCATATTGCCCATGGTTGCCGCGATACCGCTCACGCGGCCGCTGCGCTTGAAGAACTTGAGGTCGTCCGCAAAGAAGTAGATCGCAAAGTGATCCCTTTCCTTTTCAACCCAGGAAACGATCTCTTCCGCGCTCTTTCCGGCCTTGTAAAGGTCGCCCACCTCGTAAACAAGGCTTAAAGCCCCGATGGTGATGGCTTTTGTATCAACCGCATAGAACTTCCTCTCCGGAAACTGCGCCTTAAGCTCGGCAACAGCCTCGTCCATACCTTCGAAGGTAGCTGTCATGGCTCTTGAAAAGTGGACATAGAGGATGTCGTCCCCGGCCTCAAAAACGGGCTTGAAATACCCTATATATTTTTCCTTGCTGATAGCACTTGTGGTCGGGATAACGCCCGAACGGAGCATGTCATAGAACTTCTTGGATTCAAAGGTGTCAAAGTCCTCGTAAGGGAAAACCGTGTTCCCGTCGTAGCTGTAGGGCATGCTGATAAGGTTGTAGCCGAACTCTTTTGCGACCTCCGGCGTGATATCTGTGTCTGTATCTGTAAAAATGCGTAACATATCGTTCTCCTATTCAAAGATCAAAATATAGTCGTAAATGGGCTGGCCGCCGGGTGCCGGTGCAAACTCGGTTTTCGGGAACTTTGCCGAAAGCTTTTCGCAAAGCTTAGCGCCTTCTTCCTCGGTCCTTTCCTGCCCGCAGACAACGATGACAACATCATGCGATGATGCGCCGAGGCTCTCGCAGAGTGCTACAGCCGCTTCATTGATATCTGCCGAATCCGACAGGATCTCGCCGTTTGCAAAGCCCACGTAGTCGCCCGCGGTAACCTTTACACTGCCTGTTGCGGAATCCCTGATAGCCTTTGAAACATAGCCCGTTTCAACGCCTTTGGCGCATCCCTGCATGGCTGCAAGCATGTCTTCCGGAGTGTCGGTGCTGTTGACATCCGCGCACATAAGGGCTGCATACCCTTCTCCCACCGTTTTTGACGGGAAGATCGAAACCTTTGCGCCATCGTAAAACTCGGCCGCCTGCTGCGCGGTCAGGATTATATTTTTATTGTTGGGGAGAACTATTATATTCTCTGCGTTTAACGTTTTGAAGCACTCGATAAAG
>JAGDCQ010000029.1 GCA_017958465.1 Lachnospiraceae bacterium | reverse complement strand
TAACAAGCTCAGCGAAGCAGCCGCACACTTCCGTAAGGTCGCACAGCGTCTTACAGATGAGGGCGTGCTCAACCCCAAGGTTCTCCACGTTGATACAAATACCCTGCTTTACCAGGTTCCCGGCGGTATGCTTTCAAACCTCTTAAAGCAGCTTAAGGATGCTAAGGCAGAGGATAAATACTATCAGGTACTTGAAGAGGTTCCCAGAGTCCGCAAAGACTTCGGTTATCCGCCTCTTGTAACTCCTACCAGCCAGATCGTCGGTTCCCAGGCAGTTATGAACGTTCTTTACGGCGAACGCTACAAGGTATTCCCGAAGGAATCCAAGGGCCTGCTCCGCGGTGAGTACGGCAAGCTTCCGGGCGAGGTTAACGAGGAAGTTCGTAAGAAGGCTATCGGCGATGAAGAAGTCATCACCTGCCGTCCCGCAGACCTTATCGAGCCCGAAATGGCTAAGTACCGTGAAGAGACAAAGGCTATCGCCAAGTCCGAAGAGGATGTGCTTTGCGTAGCTATGTTCCCTCAGGTAGCGCCTAAGTTCCTTGATATCCGTGACGGAAGGGTAAAACCCGCAGAAGAAGCTAAGCCCGCTGCAAAGCCCGCAGTTTCAAAAGACGGAGTCCGTACCCTTTATGTTCAGGATGTTTCAATGTAATACAGTTGATGCAATTATCACCCCTGTGTTTTTACAGGGGTGATATTTTGAAGAATGTCCTGCAAATAAGAGGTATAAACCTCGCCCGAAAAAAATTTAGCAAAATAATAAAAAATGTACTTGCCAAATCAAATATCATGTGATATGATATCACTTGCGCTGAAAACTATGCTGCTGTAGCTCAGTCGGTAGAGCGCATCCTTGGTAAGGATGAGGTCACCGGTTCAAATCCGGTCAGCAGCTCTTGCAGACTCCCAAGCAGCGGGTTTGCGTAATATGTTTCGGGGTGTGGCTCAGTTTGGCTAGAGCGCTTCCTTAGGGAGGAAGAGGCCGCAAGTTCAAATCTTGTCACTCCGATGAAAGAAAGTCGAAGACCGAAAGGTTTTCGACTTTCTTTTTTGTTTAAAATGTCCTATTGTTTTCGTATCACCCTTCGTGTATAATTCGATTTGATGCTGAAAATGGGGGCAAAGGTTTTGAGCAAAAGAGGCAAACTTAAATTCAAGATCGGGAATGAATATTCGCCCAGAGGTCTCTTGTGCCTTTTAGTAGGTATTTTTGTGGCTGTCCTTACTGTAGGTCTTGTGGCACTTTCCGCCGGAAGGGCCGGACAGACAGGCAAATGGGTAGCTCTTATCGCCATTTTCATCAATTTGCTGGCTATTGCCGGTTTTATCAATTCCTTCAGAAGTCTCTACAAAAGAAACGTGAAATATGTTTACCCGATAACGGCGATGGTGCTTGAAGGGGCCGTGATCCTGTTCTACATCATTGTATATCTTTCGGGTTTTAATGCATAACGAAAGATCTATCATCTTTACAGCATACGGAGGTTGACAGCATGAACAAAGTAGGTATCGTGATGGGGAGCGATTCAGATCTTCCCGTAATGAAGAAAGCAGCCGAGATCCTTGAAAGATTCGGCATAGAGTATGAGATGACCATCATCTCCGCACACCGTATGCCGGATGTTTTTGTCGACTACGCAAAAAGCGCCGTTGACAAGGGCTTTAAGGTAATCATCGCGGGAGCGGGCGGAGCTGCCCACCTGCCGGGGATGACTGCGGCCATTTTCCCTCTTCCCGTTATCGGGGTTCCTATCCAGACTAAAGCGCTCTCGGGCGTTGATTCCTTATATTCTATCGTTCAAATGCCTTCAGGCATTCCGGTTGCAACGGTAGCTATTGACGCTGCTACAAACGCAGGCATCCTTGCCGCGCAGATACTTGCAACTTCTGATCCTTCCCTTTTGACAAAAATACGTGAATACAAAGAAGAACTCAAAAACGGCGTTATGAAGAAAAAAGAACGCCTTGAGACAGTGGGTTACAAAGAGTACTGATCGAAATAGCGCAGAGCGCTTTTTGATATAATGATTTCGGAGGTGTTGTATGGACTACAAGAAAGCCGGAGTTGACATTGAAGCCGGATACAAGGCCGTAGAGCTGATGAAACAGCACATCAAGGGGACTATGCGTCCTGAGGTGCTCGGAGGCATAGGCGGCTTTTCGGGAGCTTTCTCGATGATAGGCTTCATGAACATGGAGGACCCTACGCTGGTTTCCGGAACGGACGGCGTCGGTACCAAACTCAAGATCGCATTTCTTCTGAACAAACACG
>JAGDCQ010000275.1 GCA_017958465.1 Lachnospiraceae bacterium | reverse complement strand
GCGTCGCAAGCCCGCTCTGCAGCTATGTTTACATCACAGTCAACGGAGAGGACTGGGGACTGTATCTGGCCGTAGAAGGGGTAGAAGACAGCTTCCTGTCCCGCAATTACGGATCGGACGAAGGAGAACTGTATAAGCCCGACAGTACAGGCTTTGGCGGAGGCCGCGGAAATGGACGCGACTTCAATATGGATGATTTTGAGTGGCCGGAAGGATTCGACCAGCAGGGAGGCTTCAACCCGCCTGAAGGCTTCACACCTCCTGAGGGAGGTATGCCGTGGATGCAGGGAGGTCAAGGCCAGGGCGGCCAGGGAAGCACTGAAGATCCCGAACGTTCACAGGGCGGTTTCACACCTCCCGAAGGTTTTGATCCGCAGGAAGGCGGCGGTTTTGGAGGTGGTTTCGGCGGAGGCTTCGGAGGTGGAATGGGCAGCGATGATGTGAAACTCAAATACATCGATGACGACCCGGACAGCTACTCAAATATCTTTGATAACGCGAAGACCAAGATATCCGACACGGACCGCGAGAGGCTGATCGCGTCTCTGAAGAGTCTGTCGGAGTATTCTGATCTTGAGGACATCCTGGATATGGACGAAGTCCTTCGCTACTTTGTTGTTCATATCTTCGTTTGCAACGGCGACAGCTATACCGGCAGCATGGTCCACAATTATTACCTGCACGAAAAGGACGGAAAGCTCGCAATGATCCCGTGGGACTACAATCTGGCCTTCGGAAGCTTCCAAAGGAGTGAGTCCTCAAGTACCGTCAATTCGCTGATCGACAGCCCAGTATCGGGTGGCAGCACGGATGACCGCCCTATGGTAGGATGGATATTCTCCGACGAAGAATACACCGAAATGTACCATGAACTGTTCTCGGAATTCCTGACAAAATGGTTCTCGAACGATGAAATGGTCGCAATGATAAAGGACACTGCCGAAATGCTACGTCCTTATGTTGAAGCAGACCCTACTAAATTCTGCACGACGGATGAGTTTGACAAGGGAATACAGGCGCTCACTGACTTTGTGACGCTGCGCTCGGAAGCAGTTTCACGCCAGCTGGACGGCAACAGTGAGCCTGTTGATACCACAGGCCTCAATCTCTCCGACATGGGCACCATGGGCGGCATGGGCGGCGGTATGTTCGGAAGAGACAGGAATGGGGGCTTCGGGCAGAATCCGGGCAACAGTGATCCGGAAAAAACAAATGAGCCCGAAGACTCAGCAAACACCGACACTCCCGACACCACTGCGGATCCCGGCACCACCGACTCCCCGTCCGAAACGCTGGACATATACAAATGGCTGCCGGTGGGCGGCTCGGTTGCCGTGATCGCAGCCGCTGTCCTTATCGCCATAATGGTTTGGAAAAGAAAAAGAGTTTCATAGTATCTTGATATGTGATATAGTCATAGATGATCAGATAATAAACAATTGCCGTGCGGACAGGCGTTTTCCCAAAGGCGTTCGGACCGGAAGCTACGGAGAGTAAGCAGCAGGAGGCGATACTATGGACAAGGAAAAAATACACGGAATAGTGGAAGCACAGCGGGAGTTTTTCAGGAGCGGAGCGACTCTGCCCGTGAAATTCAGGATCGAACAGCTGAAAAAGCTGAAACAGGCCGTGATACAAAACAGCAGGAAGCTTGAGGATGCCCTCTGCGAAGACCTTGGCAGAGCGCCCCTGGAGGCCTATTTCTGCGATATCGGAAGCACTCTTATGGAGATAAACGAAGCAATTAAGGGGCTGCGCCGCTGGGCACGGCCGGAGACGCATTTCAGCGGTCTCCATTGTTTCCCGAGCGTTACGACCAAAGTTTACAAGATGCCCTACGGCGTGTCACTTATAATCAGTCCTTTCAATTTCCCCGTGTTCCTGTCCCTCGGAGTGCTTGTCCCTGCAATAGCGGGCGGAAACACAGCGATCATCAAGGCCAGCTCGAAATCCGCAAGGTGCACGGCTGTGCTTAAAGAGGTCCTTGCCGGAATCTTCCCGGAAAACTATGTCACTGTGATCGACGGCGGGCATGATGTGGCAGATATGTGCCTTGCGGAGCGGTTTGACAAGATATTCTACACAGGGTCCCCGAAGGTCGGTGTCCATGTCCTTTCGGAAGCCGCAAAAAACCTTACTCCAACGGCGCTTGAGCTTGGCGGGGAAACCGGCAACTGGTGCGTGGTCAGGAAAGATGCGGACCTTAAGGATGCCGCAAGAAAGATCGCCTTCTTCAAGATCCTCAATGCCGGCCAGATATGCATAAATATCAACCAGGTAGCCGTAGCAAAAGAGGTAGCGGCGGACTTCCTTGAAGAGCTGAAAAAGGCCTTTGTAAGCCAGATAGGGGAAGACCCGGTGCATAATCCCGAGTACCCCCACCTTATAAACAAGGCAGCTTACGACAAGTGCGTGGCAAATGCCGAGCCCTACAAGGACCGCATCGTCTTTGGAGGGACAGGAGACGAGGCCACCTGCAAGTACGCGCCGACAATAATCTATCCTGTGGACAGTTCGGAGGAGATAGTCCGGAAGGAGCTTTTCTGCCCGCTCCTGCCTGTCGTTCCCTTTGAGGACTCGGAAGTGGAAAAGGTGCTTGGGACAATAGCGGAAAGAGAACACGGCCTTTCCCTGTATATTTTCACAAAGGATGTTGCCTGGGCAAAGAAAACCATGCAGCGCATGCAGTATGGTGGCGGCTGTATAAACGAGGTATGCCTTCACATGATGGTAAAAGGCGCGCCCTTTAACGGCGTCGGACACTCCGGGATGGGTGCTTACCACGGCAAATGGGGCTTTATGGAGTTTACACACCCGCAGACGGTGCTCATCGGATCCACAAAGTTCAACCTGCCGTTAAGAGAACACCCGTACTCAAAAGGCAGGAAAGACAGGCTGATCAGGATGATAGAAAAGTAGAGCCGCGTGTCATCTTCCGTAAAAAGAACCTCTAAAGAAAACCTCTAAACAGAACCTCTAAACAGAACCTTGCAAAAGATGCTAAAATCCCCGGAGAAACAAACTCTACCAACGGTATAAAAAAATATATACGAAAAGTAACGCCGGTGTATTCACATTTGAATACATCGGTGTTATTATGTTCACGTGATCACAAAACAGCAGGGAGGATAAGATGAAATCCAGTATTGCGGAAAACATAAGGCTTTTCAGGAAACAAAAGAAACTGACCCAGGAACAGCTGGCTGAGGCTATGGGCGTGACAACAGGAGCCGTGCATAAGTGGGAGGCCGGTCTTTCTACGCCGGAACTTGGCTTGATAATGGATCTTGCAGATTTCTTCGATGTTTCCGTGGATATTCTCCTCGGCTACAAGATCAACGATAAAAGGCTCGATACCCTCTATAAGAGAGTTACGGAACGCCTTACGACAATGGATCCTGCGATCCTTCCGGAGATCGAGCAGGCGCTGCAAAAGTACCCCAATGTTTTTAATGTGGTCTATAAGGCGGCTTTAATTTTCCTTGTGTTCTCGATAGGAGAAGAAAACAAGGCCAACGCAAAACGCGCCCTCGAACTGTTTGAGCGATCTCTTGCCCTGCTGCCGCAGAACACGGATCCTTCTGTCGGGGAAGTCACTATTTACAGCAATATGGCCTCCGCGCATGAGGTTCTCGGAGAATATGATAAAGCCGTAGAGATATTGAAGGCCCATAATCTGAACGGCATGTTTAATGACAGCATAGGCATAGAAGAAGTGCTTTATCTGAAGAAACCGGATGAAGCGGAGAAGTTTCTTTCGGAAGCCCTTATAGACAGCTTTTCTGTGTTCACCAACGCCTCCTTTGGTATTTCCCTCCTCCTTTGTGCAAAGAAAGAGTATGATTCCGCACTGGATCTGATCAAATGGGAAGAATACAACATAAATATGCTGCGAAGCAACGACAAGGTCAACTTTCTGAGCAAGATCGAAATACTTACCATGGTTGCAAAAGCCGGGATCTTTCTTGGAAAGGGCGACAGAAAGGAAGCTACGAAGATCATGAGAAATGTATATTCAAAAGCGGGTCAATTTGATCTGGCCCCGGACTATAGCGGTAATTCACTCAGGTTTGCCTCCGTGCCAAAGGACTTCATCCTTCACGACTCAATGGGAGCGACTGCGGCCGAAAGCGTGGAAACACTTATAAAAGTCATTGAAAACAGTGAGCTGGGCGATATTTGGAGGAAGATTAAAAACAATGGAAACTGAAATAATAACGGAAACTGAAAAAACTTCAAAAAATGTATTTGCGAACAGGAACTTCAGACTTGTTTTCTTTGGGGCGCTGGTGTCGGAGCTTGGCAGCGCGCTCTACAGTTTCGCAGTCAGCTTTTATATACTGGAAGTGAGCAATAACAACGCATTCCTCCAGGGGATGTACCTTGCACTGTGCGGGCTTATGCTGCTCCTTTTCACCCCGGTGGGCGGAGTTTTGGGAGACCGCTTCAACAAGGCTGGCATAATGTTTATCTGCGATTATATAAAAGGCGGTCTGATCCTCCTTGCGACTGTGGCTATGACGGTCTTTGCTGCTCCTTCGGCCCATATTGTGGTGCTGTTTGTGGTGGGCGCCGTGGGGAACGCCGTGAGCGGCGTGTTCTCACCGGCAGCGGGAGCGATCTTCCCCCACATCATAGACGAGAGCCGGCTGCAGCAGGCAAATTCCTATTTCACTATAAAAAGCTCCCTTCTCGGGATATTCGGCGTTGTCCTTGCCGGGATACTGTATTCCACGGTGCCTGTCATATTGCTGTTCCTCCTGGTGGGTATATGCTTTGTGATCTCGGGTGTTTCCGAGATGTTCATCCGCTACACGGAAGCAAAGCGCGAGGAGCACCTTACCCTGAAGCTCGCGCTTTCGGATATGGCCGAAGGAGTGCGCTACGTACGGGAAAAGAAAGCGATACTTGTGTTCATGCTTTCCATCCTTTTCATCAACTTTTTCTTCTCGCCGGTAACGGCCAATTTCCTGCCATTCTTCATTAAGACAGATATAGCGGGAGCTCCCTCCTATATGTTTGACGGCTTCTTAAAGCCAGAGATGTGGTCCTCCGTGATCAGCGTTATCTTCGGCATAAGCTCCCTTGTGAGTGCCGCTGTTCTCAGCGCCAAAGAGCAGGATGAAAAATGCGGGCGCAAGGTTTCCGGGCTCCTTATCATCATCGCTGTGGTGACTGTGATGCTGCTTGCGGGCTACTATATCCTTGTGGACCGCGGGGTTTCACTTAACGCCTTTATTATCACGTTCTGCGTGGGCTCGCTGTTTATCGGCTATCTGATCCCGGCCATAAACATACCTGTAGGTACTATGTTTATGCGTGTTGTGGACAGGGACAAGCTCAGCAAGGTGGGGAGTATCACAAATGTTCTTTCCCAGGGCCTTGTTCCGATCTCTACGGCGCTTGCGGGGGTAGTCCTTCAGAACCTGGGCAGTACCGCGCTCCTGTTAGGATGTGCCGTTGGCTTTACGGCAACAGCGCTGTTTATGCTGTTCAATAAAGATGTAAAAACACTATGACGCAAAAATACGCATTCCTCTGCGGTTTTTACCGCAGGGGAATTTTTTTTAAAAAAAACTGTTGACAAAAAGATTTTCACGGTGTATACTCTGTATTACAGAGAGCAATACAAAACATACAAACAATACAAAAAACAATGGCTGAAAGGAGAAAAATATGCCTGATCTTAAATCAATGTTACCTTTTCTTATTCCCATCATCATTGCTGAGTTTGCACTTCTTGGGTATACACTGTGGCACATACTCACGCACAAGACATACAAACGCGGCAACCGTACTATCTGGCTGATAGTAGCCATAGTCGGCATGGAGTTTATCGGCCCGGTACTTTATTTCCTTCTTGGAAAAGAGGACGCCTGAGGCTTTGAAGTGTAGACCGGAAGCCCCGGTCTTCCGGTATGGAGGAAAACAATGAATGTTCTTGAGATAAGCGGACTTGAGAAGCACTTTGGCGAAAAGCAGGTGCTGCGCGGAGTGGAGCTTCAGGTCCCGGAAAAAAGGGTTTTTGGTTTTGTCGGCAGGAACGGTGCCGGAAAGACCACGACCATGAAGATAACTCTCGGCCTTCTTGCAAGGGATGCGGGTGAAGTAAAGGTCTGCGGTGAAAACGTACGATACGGTGACACAAAGACCAACCGCTTTATAGGGTATCTGCCTGATGTTCCGGAGTACTACACCTTTATGACGCCCTTCGAATATCTGCGGTTTTGCGGCGAGATAACAGGCCTTGACAAAGCATCGATAAAGAGCCGGAGCCTTGATATGCTGGAGCTCGTGGGCCTTGGGAGCGAAAACCGCAGGATTAAAGGGTTTTCCCGCGGTATGAAGCAGAGGCTCGGGATAGCCCAGGCGCTGCTCGGAAAGCCAAAGCTCCTTATCTGCGACGAGCCCACATCGGCGCTTGACCCTATGGGGCGAAAGGAGATCCTGGATGTCCTTGTTGCCGCAAAGGAAGAGACAACGATCCTGTTTTCAACCCACGTATTGTCGGATGTGGAGCGCATCTGCGATGAAATGGCGCTCCTTGAGGGCGGGAAAATAGTGATGCGCGGCACCATCGACGAGATAAAGCAAAAGAGGCGCAAACCCGCCACCGAGATACGGCTCGAGCACAAAAAGGATTCAGAGGCGCTCCTTAGAGCCTTTAACCTGCTCCGTAAAACGGATCACGGCGACCTGATACTTGAGGATCCTGCGCTTCTTCCGGAACTCCTGCGGTTTATCGCGGATAACGGGATGGAAGTGGTGCGTATAGAAAAACAGGAGACAACGCTTGAGGACATATTCCTCGAAGCGATACATAAACAGGCGTGACCGCTGTAAAACAGCCGCGCCGGAGAAAAAGGAAACGATATGAAAGCATTTTTAAGAAAAGAATGGCTTGAGATGACGCGTACGGGAAGGCTTCTGATCATCGGGATCCTGTTCTTCCTCTTCGGAGTGATGAACCCCGCGATCGCAAAGCTTACCCCCGCATTGCTCGAAATGATGAAAGATGCCGTAGAGCAGTCCGGGATCACTGTGGGTGAGGTGAAAGTAGATGCCATGGCCAGCTGGACACAGTTCTACAAAAACGCATCCATCGTCCTGATAGTCATTGTGCTGATGCTCGCAGGTGTCCTGGTTAACGAATACCAGAAAGGGACACTTGTGCAGGTGGTCACAAAAGGCCTCTCAAGACGCAAGATCATGCTTGTAAAGATGATAACGGTCTACGGAACCTGGACTGCCGCGTACCTCGTGTATTTCGGGGTTACCTTCGGCTACAACGCCTATTTCTGGGGCGATGAGAAGGTGGAACACATGTTTCCCGGAGTGTTCTCCCTGTGGCTCAGGGGGATGCTGCTCCTTGCGCTGGTATTGTTTTTCTCGGCCTTTGCCTCAAATATGGGCCAGGTCCTTATGGGAGTGGGGCTTGTAACGGTGGTCCTGTTCTTCCTGAATTACATTCCAAAACTCAGTAAGTACCTGCCTTTCAGGCTGATGGACGGTATTGAGCTTATGGGCGGCAGGCTTGAAATAAAAGATTTCATACCTGCGATCGTTGCAGCTTGTATAAGCACTGTCCTCTGCAGTATAATCAGCTTAGTGGCATTTGATAAAAGGAACCTGTAACACTCCGGGCGAAGAGCCGGAGTCCGGGACCCGAAGAAAGGAAGATTAGGATGGTAATAAAGATAGATGAACTTTCAGATGTGCCGATCTACCTGCAGATACGCAACCAGATCGTTATGGGAATATCCTCGGGTGAACTTGCGGCGGGTGAGCAATTGCCGACTGTCCGGGCCCTTGCCTTTGAAATGGGCATAAATACCATGACTGTCAGCAAAGCATACCAGCTGTTAAAAACGGAAGGCTACCTGATGACAGACCGGAAGAACGGCGCAAGAGTCCGCAATGAGATACAAAAACGGGGGTCTATGTCGGAATCCGACAGGAACGAGCTAAAGCGGATACTTTCCGAGGCCAGGCTTTCGGGAGTGAAAAAAGAAGAGATCATAGATATTGTGGAACAAAGCTATAAATAACCCGGCGCCTTTTTGGCGACGACAGGAGGTTTGACTATGCCTATAGTTGGTTTGATAATGTTTTTTTGTATAATACCCGCTCTTTTGATCATGTTTTTTCAGATGTATCCGAAAAACTGGCGGGAAAAGCAGCTGGTGTTCGGCGTGAAGAACAGGCCTGAGTTTAAAGAGGACCGGACCGCGCAGATAGTTGATAAGATATCTGAAAAGCAGCGTAAACGCGCGCTTATCGTCATCATCGCCACCGTTGCCGTGGGCGTACTTTTGTTCCTGCTGAAAGGGGTAGCACCCCAGGTTACTTCCTGGACAGTGCTCGTGTTCCTTTCGATCATCGCCGTTATGATCCCCTATTCTTTAGGGAACAGCGAGATGAAATCCCTCAAGCGGAGCCTTGGCATAGCTTCGTCCGCTTCCGTGACGTATACGGACCTTAGTAACGCGGGCGCCGTACATGCGCTGAGTCCGGTAAGTATGCTGCTTCCCGTAGCTGTGGGCTTTGTTGCGGTGATCGTGGCACTGCTTGCAGACCTTAAGGTCTTTACGATCCCTTCGTTTGAAATGGCAGGGACGTTCCTTCTTACAACAATGATGGCGGTTTTCTGGCTTACGAGCGTTATCATCACCATTTTCGCGTTTGTGATGGACAATACAAGAAATGAGGTAATTTCCGCGGACAGCGCCATCAATGCCAATTATAACCGAGCTAAAAAGAAGAATTTTGCCGATACGTTCGTTCTGATGAACTGGATCAACACCGTTTATATTGTCTGCGTTCTGGCTGTGTTTGCCTTTGATCCGTCGGATATGCTGTTCATTATCGTGCTTGCGGCCTATATGCTGCTGCTCTTTGTGGGGGTAGCCCTTTTTGTTGCACGGGAGAGAAGGCTCCAGGCAGCCTACCAAAAAGAGATGACGCTCACGGAGGATGATGATGACTACTGGTTTGCCGGCATGTTTTACTACAATCCATCCGATAAAAGGCTGAATGTGGAGAAGCGCGCAGGCGTGGGCGGAACCATAAACATGGCGCACCCCGCAGGAAAGGTGATCACGGGCATCCTTGCACTTACGCTTATATTTGTGGTATTGGTACTGGTTTGGGTCGGAATGCTCGAAGTAACGCCTCTGAAGCTGAAATATGACGACGGCAGGGTTGTCTGCCATCAGCTCAGGGATGATTATGTTATCGACGTTAAGGATATAGAAAGTGCCGAATACGGTGAAAACCTGAAGAACCTCAAACTTTACAGGATCTCGGGTGTGGGCAGTAACACCGAGCTGAAAGGAAACTTCAGCGTGAACGGAGAAAACGGCTGTAAAGTTTTCTTATGGACAGAAAACGAAGCCTATATAAAGATAGTGACAAAGACAAAGACCTATTATGTGAACGGCGCTACAAAAGAGGAAACAGCGGCTGTTTACAGCGAGCTTGAAAAGGCTTTGAAATGATCGATATATGCAGGATATCTAATAGTGTATGACGGACCTGCCTGTGCCCAAGCACAGGCGGGTCCGCTTATTATTTATTGACTTTTGAGAGCGTATAAGCTAAAATTAATTTAGTTTTTATGAACTGCATAAGGAGGAAGGAAAATGGCTTGTTTTATTGTTACTGCGGTTGAGGCAGGCGTTTCTGCCATTGCCACAAAAGTAGTTGAAAAGAAAGAGCAGAGCTCTTTAGAAAAGACCGGTACCGAAGTTGAGGCTGTAAAAGTTCCTTTTTCAAGGAAACTCGGATGGCTCCGCAATATGCTGGCAGGCGGCTCTGCGCTTCTTGCTTTTGAACATATCTGGCACGGAGAGGTTACGCCCTGGTTCCCGTTCCTGACAGCTGCCGCAAATGCTGAGGATGCCGCTGAAATGTTCCATGAGATGGGCACGGTAGGTGTAGGTATGGCAGCACTCGTAACAGCGGTATGGGGCGGAATGCTGGCAGTTTCAGCCGTTATCGAGAAAAGAGCTGCAAAGGCAGCCAAAGAAGAGCCTGAAGGCTAAGGGGGGAGAAAAATGACACTGCTTGTATCTGTTTTGGCAGCTGTGATCACTACGGTGGTCTGGTATACAGACAACAGAAGGAGCGAGCTTAAGCTCGGTATCCTTCCGCTCATGTTCTGGGGAGCATCTCTTATGTGGTTTGTTGATGCGATCTTCGAATATGTTGAACTTAAGGACGCTTATTTCACTCCGGAGCCTCTCGATATGCTCAACGACCTCTTCCTTGGACTTTCGGTCGTAGCACTCGGACTTGTGATCTGGCTTGTGATCCTTCTTGTTAAAGATCCCAGAGGTGTTGTAAGATCTGCGATCCTTAGAAAAAAGGCCTGAAATGGGTAAACTTAAGCGGTTCCGTAAAGAACCGCTTTTTTAGACTTAAAGAGGCGCAAATAGCCGCTCCTCTTGTCTCTTTTGCAAAGGAAACTGAATGAAGACAGAAGTAAGAACTATCCTTGAAAATGTTAAGAACGGCGACATGTCCGTTGAGGACGCGCTGCTGAAGCTTAAGACCGAGCCCTTTGAGGACCTGGGCTTTGCGAAGGTCGATCTTCACAGGAAGATCAGACAGGGCGTGGCCGAGGTCATATATGGCGCAAGCAAGACTCCGGAGCAGATGATAGGGATAATGGATACCATGATCAAAAACGGTCAGGACCGCATCCTTATCACACGTCTTTCCCCGGAGGCAGCGGGCATCATAGGAAAGGTCCACAGCATAGATTATCGCGCAAATGCGCGTCTTGCGCTGTATGGCGGGCTGCCGGAGCCCACAGGCATTGGGAACATCGTTGTTGCTACAGGCGGTACGAGCGATATACCTGTTGCCGAGGAGGCTGCTGTTACGGCCGAGGTCTACGGCAACAAGGTGGTGCGCCTGTTTGATGTGGGCGTTGCCGGGCTCCACAGGCTCCTTGCCCACAAGGAAGAGATAATGGAGGCGTCGGTGATAATAGCCATAGCAGGCATGGAAGGCGCGCTGGCAAGCGTTATAGGAGGGCTTGCGGACTGTCCTGTTATCGCGGTCCCCACAAGCGTGGGCTACGGAGCGTCGTTCCACGGCCTTTCGGCCCTGCTCTCCATGCTCAATTCCTGTGCGAGCGGGGTTTCGGTGGTGAATATCGATAATGGTTTTGGTGCGGGGTATCTTGGGAGTATGATCAATCACATGGGAGTATAACGTGACTGCCTAAAGCGGCAGGACGGATTTCTTTGGAGGTAGACCATGAAGACACTGTATCTGGACTGTGGGATGGGAGCTGCCGGCGATATGCTTACCGCTGCGCTTTTGGAGCTGATGCCCGATCCCGGAAAGATGATCGAGAAGCTTAACGGGCTCGGTATCCCGGACGTTGTTTATACTGCTGAAAAGTCGGTAAAATGCGGGATCACGGGTACACATATGTCTGTTCGCGTAAACGGCGAAGAAGAAGGCGAAGATCACGAGCATGAGCACGAACATGAACATGAGCATCATCACGAACATGAACACGACCATCATCACGAGCACGGGCACCACCACACACACCACGGCCTCAAGGATATTGAGCACGTGGTACGGGACCACCTTAACGTGCCTGAGAACGTCAGAAGGGATATCCTTAATGTCTTTGGGCTCATAGCCGAGGCGGAGAGCCATGTTCACGGCGTTCCCGTTACCGATATCCACTTCCACGAGGTGGGAACAATGGACGCTGTAGCCGATGTGGCTGCTGTCTGTATGCTGATCAATGAACTGAAGCCCGACGAAGTGATCGCATCCCCTGTACACGTGGGGAGCGGACAGGTTAAGTGCGCCCACGGCATCCTGCCCGTGCCTGCGCCCGCTGCAGCCTATATCCTCGAAGGTGTGCCGATCTACGGCGGAAGCATAAAGGGAGAGCTTTGCACCCCCACAGGCGCAGCTATCCTGAAATATTTTGTGACCCGTTTTGGGGATATGCCGGTGCTTAAGATCGAAAAGTATGGTTACGGCATGGGCAAAAAGGACTTTGAACGTGCAAACTGCGTACGTGCCTGCCTTGGGACCGGTGCGGCGAAAACGGACTCTGTGGTAGAGCTGTCCTGCAACGTTGACGATATGACGGCAGAGAGCATAGCTTATGCGACAGAAAAGCTCCTTGAGGAAGGCGCAAGGGACGTTTACACAGTTCCTATCGGTATGAAGAAGGGACGTCCCGGAACTCTTATCCGCCTGCTCTGCTTAAAGGAGGATGCGGACCGCATGGCTGAGCTTATGTTCAAGCACACCACCACTCTGGGGATCCGTAAAGCTGAGCTTGACAGGTACGTTCTGGACAGAAGGATCGAGACAGTCGAGACCCCTTATGGTCCTGTAAGGACCAAGGTTTCAACGGGCTACAGTGTAACCCGCGTGAAGGCTGAATATGAGGACCTTGCGCGTATAGCAAAGGAACAGGGTAAGAGTATTGAAGAGATACGAAAAGATTGGGAGATATCTGAAGGAGGCAGAATCTGCTAAACAATGGACTGGAGTTTTTTGTTTTTCTTTAACAGCGCGCTGCTGGGGCTTGGGCTTGCAGCGGACGCGTTTTCCGTATCGCTGGCAAACGGTCTTTCGGAACCAAAGATGAAGCCCGGCAGGATGTCGCTGATCGCCGGGGTTTTCGGAGGCTTTCAGGGCCTTATGCCGCTGATAGGCTGGGTGTGCATACACACAGTAGTAAGTTATTTTCAGGCATTTGAAAAGTTTGTTCCATGGATAGCCCTTGTAATACTGCTGTTCATTGGCACAAAGATGATCATAGAAGCCCTCAAAGGGGATGAAGCTGAGGAAAAGCCCGAAAAACTCGGTACTGCAGCCCTTATCATCCAGGGTGTGGCGACAAGTATCGACGCCCTTTCCGCCGGCTTTACCATAGCCGAGTACAGGTTTGTGATGGCACTTGTATCAGCTCTCATCATAGCCGCTGTGACCTTTGTGGTCTGTCTTATCGGCCTCTATGCCGGGAAACGCTTTGGAATGCGCTTCTCAAAGGGCGCAGCCGTCACAGGCGGTGTGATCCTTATCCTGATAGGGATCGAGATCGTGCTTTCCTCGGTATTTGGCCTTGAAGCGGTCATCGGAAAGTTCAGGACCTGATGAAGCGGGGCTTTTGAACAGATCGCTATATAAGCATAAAAAACAGGCAGGGCGTTTGCCCTGCCTGTAGTTTTTCTGATCGTCTGCAGATCACTGAGCCTTCTTTGTAACGCTGATCACGTGAGGCTGAGCAACCTTGTACCAGTAGAGGTAGCACTCGATATCAACTGTATCATAGATGTTTAATTCCTTTACTGCCTTGTAAGTGTCGCTGTCTTTATCACGGAAGTAGGATTCAACAACAAATGTCATGAATGCTTCATTGCCTTCCTGACCTACTTCGAAGTAAAGGTCGTCGCCTTCGGAACCGGAACCGTTGTACTTGTAGAGCCAAGGGTGCTTGTTGCCGTCTTCACCGCTGATGGAGAAGCTTACGAAAACGTCCTTGAATACAACACGGCGGTTCATGTACTTTGTAAGATCTTCATCTTTTCCGAAGAGAGATGTAAGGTCGATGGCGGGAGCGATGTAAGAGCCTTCTTCGATCTCGAAGGTAGCGCCTTCTTTGATCTCGACTTCGTCAGACCATGCTACCTTAGTACCGGTAACTTTGATCTTTGTTCCGGGAACGAGCTTCTTTGCGTCTGCTTCAGCACAAGCCATGTTGTAGATGAAGTAGCCGCCGTCAAGATCAGCTGCGTAAACTGTGATCTTGTTTTCCCACCAGCTCTGTGTATCCTGAACAAAGCACTCGATAACAACGTCTGTATCAAGCTCTGCTGCAGCATACTCTGCGTATGTCATAACGCCGGCAGACTTATCTGCAATGTTTCCTGTAACCTTAACACTTGTTGTGTGAGGCTGGGGATTGTTGTACCAGTAGAGGAAACCTTCAAGGTCGATAACATCACCGATCTTGAGATTCTTTACAGCCTTGTAAACGTCTGTGTCAGGGCCGCAGAGATAAGATTCAACGGTGAACGCATATACATTTCCGTTGTAGTTTACGTTAAAGTAAAGATCATCGCCTTCTTTTCCGGCACCGTTCCACTTGTAAAGGAAAGCAGCATCATTGCCATCTGCATCCTTTGAGGGCTCGATAACAAGGCCCTTGAGGGTTACGAACTGGTTCATCTTCTTCTCAAGGTCTGCTGTGCCAAGAAGGGTGGTAACGTCGACAGGAGTGTCAACTACGTAGGTTCCTTCTTCGAACTCGAAAGTAGCACCTTCCTTGATCTCAACTTCACCTGACCATGCTGTCTTAGTACCGGTAACTTTGATCTTGGTACCCTTTACAAGCTTTTTAGCGTCAGCTTCGGAGCAGGTCATGTTGTAGATAAGGTATGCGCCGTCGGGATCTGCTGCGTAAACAACGATCTTGTCATTGTACCAGGACTGTGTAGCCTGAACGTAGCATTCAATAACAACATCTGTGTCAAGCTCTGCTGCGTCATACTGTGCATATGTCATAACGCCTTCAGACTTTGCAGCGGGATCGAAAGGTGCTTCTGTGGGTGCTACAGCCTCGGTAGGTGTGGGGGTTGTATCATCCTTGGGAGCTGTTGTAGCAGTGGGAGTATTTGTGGGTGTAGGTGTAGTTTGTTTTCCACATGCTGCAAGAGCAAGCATTGCAACGAGTGCAAGTGCGAGAATAATCCTCTTCTTCATTAGTCTCTCCTCTTTTTCATAAAAAAAGTTGCGTATCCGGATTTCCAAATACGCAACTATTATAAACGATTTTCCCGAAAAAACAATGATAAATTTTTACAAAGAACTTCCTCAGACGGCGGGGTAGTTTGAGAAAACTGCTTTTTTGATAGGCTTTTTCAGTGTTTGCGCTTCTTTGCCTCTTTAATCCGGTCTGAAACGAAGTACGCGATTATTCCGATCCATACCAGGATAAGTATGATGATAAGAGCCTTTGAGGCTGCCGGAAGCTCGCCCAGTTCCTTTTTTGCGGTGCCGGATGCCGTGATGCTGTCAAGGTGGAAGAGGCTGATTATCTTTTCTTTTTCTTCCGCGAAGAAGGCATCATCAACAGGCTTTTTACGACGCATTGTCATTGTAACGTCTTCGATCAGCTGGCCTGCGGCACTTCTAAGGGATGCGGAACCGTTAAATACAGGCGTTATAAATGTTTTGTCGGTGTTTGCAAGGAGCAGCTTTGTTGCAGCTATCTTGACATCATAGTACTTGTCGTTGTCCTCGCCGCTCCTGCTCAGATAATCCTGATATTCAGCAGTTTCGCGCGCCTTTGTGGTTACCGGTGCGTAGCCTTCGGTCTGCGAGTAGGAGATCTGGACATCGTTTGTCAGAAGGTACTGTGTGAAAAGCCAGGATGCGAGCACTTCGCCGGGATCTTCTTTGTTGAAGATACAGAGCGAAGGCCCCTGCGAGATCATATAAGGCTCGTCGGGGTTGAACTGCGGGATAGGCATTACCGCAGTCTCGAATTTTACGAGAGCGTCCTTGCTTATATCCGTAAGTGGCGCATTGCTGCCGATCCAGGTTGCACCT
>JAGDCQ010000028.1 GCA_017958465.1 Lachnospiraceae bacterium | reverse complement strand
AGAAACGATCTCGTCTTCGTTGTAAGCGTAAGACTAGTTAGCAACGCTCTTCATGTACTCGTTGATCTGCTCCTTGGTAACTTCCTTCACAACTTCTGCGATGAGGATGGTTGTTGAACCGGTAGGGGTAGGAACACGCTGAGCGGAACCGATGAGCTTGCCGTTAAGTTCAGGGATAACAAGACCGATAGCCTTTGCAGCACCTGTGCTGTTAGGAACGATGTTGATAGCGCCTGCACGTGAACGACGAAGGTCGCCCTTACGCTGAGGACCGTCGAGGATCATCTGATCGCCTGTGTAAGCATGAACTGTTGTCATGATACCGGACTTGATACCAGCGAGGTCGTTAAGAGCCTTAGCCATAGGAGCAAGGCAGTTTGTTGTACAAGAAGCTGCGGAGATGATGGTATCTTCGGGCTTAAGTGTAGTATGGTTTACGTTGTAAACGATGGTAGGAAGGTCGTTTCCTGCAGGTGCGGAAATAACAACCTTACGAGCGCCGGCATCGATGTGAGCCTGTGCCTTAGCCTTGCTTGTGTAGAAGCCTGTGCACTCAAGAACAACGTCTACCTTAAGTTCGCCCCAAGGAAGATCCTTTGCGTTAGGGCATGCATAGATTGTGATCTCCTTGCCATCAACTGTGATGGAACCGGGAGTAACAACAGTCTTGCCGTCTTCTGCAAGAACTGCATCCTTGTAAGTAACCTTATCCTTCAGAGCGTAAGGCTTCTGAGCGGAATCATACTTAAGAAGATGAGCGAGCATCTTAGGGGAAGTTAAATCGTTGATAGCTACTACTTCGTAGCCTTCTGCACCAAACATCTGTCTGAATGCAAGGCGGCCGATACGACCAAAACCATTGATTGCAACTCTTACGTTTGCCATTATGTATATCCTCCTAAAAGATATAATTTTGTGCGTCTGATATTTTTTTATCAAATCGCTTACTTCAAAACCATGACTTATTGTAACCGCATTTCAGCGGAATTTCAAGTGTATTTTTCAGAAATCGTGATTTTTTACACTTTGGACATAGTTTGTTCGTTGATTTTCGACTTACTGCTCGTCGTCATCGTTGGCAAGGATCTTTACCTTACCGTCGTAAAGCTCCTCGATGGCGATGGAAAGAGCCTTGTTGTCAGCGTCGTCCACCATGGGCTCCGAGCCGTCGATGATCTGGCGTGCGCGCTTTGCAGTAGCCATAACGATGGAGTAGCGGCTGTTTACTACAGGATGTTCGTTTTCTGAGTTGTTGTTTACGACCTTCATAAGGTCAGTGTAAGACGGATGTAACATATTAGCCTCCTTATTCTATGTTCTGTATCTGTTCTCTTATCTTTTCGATCTCTGTTTTAAGATTTATTGCACAATCCGCAGCTTTAAGGTCGCCGCACTTTGATAAAGTGGTGTTTGCCTCGCGGTTCATCTCCTGCGCGATGAAGTCAAGCTTCCTGCCGCAGTTTTCTTCTTCCATGCAGTCGCGCATGTGGGCGATGTGGGCCCTGAGCCTTACCATCTCCTCATCCACGCATATCCTGTCGGAATAAAGCACTATCTCGGTGGCAAGCGCCGACTCGTCAAGCTTTGTGTCACCAAGGAGCTCCTTCACTTTCTCGATGATACGCTCCCTGTACTCCTTTACGACCTCCGGCATGCGTTTCTCGATCTCGTCGACGTAAACCAGCATCCCATCCAGCTTTGCAAGGATATCGGACTTTAAGCGCTCGCCCTCGGCAGTCCTTGTCTCAACAAGCTGCTTTGCGGCTCCTTCAATGGCTGTAAGGAGGATCTCCTCAAGCTTTCCGTCGTCGGTGTCCGCTTCTTCGGGAACAAGGACATCCGGCATCCTGGCCACGGTAGAAGTTTTCACGTCGTTCTCGATGCCAAACTCCTCGCTTATCTGGCTGAAGCGCCTAAGGTACTCGGCAGCCAGCTCTTTGTTGTAGGTAAGGGATATCTGCCCCTCGGAACTGTCCGTGTAGGTAACGAAGATGTCAACCTTTCCCCTGTTTATGAACTGTTTGCGCTTTGTCCTTACGGCTGCTTCAAAGATGTTTAGTTTCTTTGGCATTTTCAACGTGATCTCACAGTACCTGTGATTCACGGCTTTCATTTCGACCGTGATCCTGCGGAACTCGTCTCCCGCCTCAAAACGGCCAAACCCTGTCATACTTTTTAACATAATATCCTCCCGGGGATCATCAGCTGAAATATACTACTTCATTTGCGGGTGCCGAGGAAGCTTTTACGCTCTCCGCAGTAAGGACCGGCCCTTCCGAGCCGTACTCTGTGCGGTACTCGTAGCCTACCTTTGCGACAACCTCGACCCAGCGGCGTTCCTTTGGATTAAACTGCACCAGCGGCTCCATCTCGGGCTTAACCTTGCAGATAAAGCCTACGAAAGCCATATCGTTGGCACAGCACGCCATTGCCATCCTTCCCGGGATAAAGGTCCCCTTCGGGCTCTTCCTGTCCTTGTAGACAAGGCCCTTGAAATGGAGCGTGCGCCCGTTGTATCGGTCTTTCCTGTCCAGAGCGTCCATATACCAGACTCCGAAATCGTCATCCGGTATCTCTATCGGATCCTTTGAAAGGTCGAAAACGCATTCGTCCTTCTCGTCCGGCAGCTCTACGCCCGGCAGCGCCTCATACATGATCTGTGCCTTGCGGTTGAGCCCCTTTACTATCCTTCTGATCTTGCCCCTGTCGGTGTCGGCCGTGCAGCGGTTAAAGATCACTGTGTCGGAAAACTTTAATATCTCGCCCATTACGGCGCGCATATTGTTCCAGTAATTATCGAAGGTTGTAAAGTCCACTACCGAGAGCATCTGAGCCATGAACCAGCCCTTCGGAAGCTTCACGCCCGTAAGCATCTGCACTGTCCATGTCCCGTTAAACTCCACGAAAACGCGGTCCGGGTTGTATTGCTTCTTGCAGCGCTCAAGGAGGTCTGCGTTCAGCTCCTCGGGTGCTTCCAGCGTAATAACATCGGTATTGAGCTTCTTAAAGAGGATGGGATCGTATTCCTCCTCTCCCTCTTCGCAGACGATGACAAGGTTTGTCCCTCCGTCGTTGAACTCGGGATCCATCAATGTCTCCCGGATGAGAGAGGTCTTTCCGCTTTCAAGAAAACCTTTGACTATAAAAAACGGTACATCTTTCATCAGAACAGCTCCTCTAATGCTTCACGGTCAAGCTTGCTTCCGATCACACAGAAACGTCCTGTGTAATCTGCGGTTCCCTCGCGGATCTCGAATTCGCCGGGAACGTAATCGAACTGGAGCCACTTGCCTTCCGGTGTGCAAACAATACCCTTTGCACGGAGTACTATGCCGTAAATACTGTTTTCAAGTTTGGAAAGGATGTTCTTAAGCTCCTCTTCCGTATATTTTCTGGGCGATTCCTTGCCCCAGTTTTCAAATACTTCATCAGCGTGATGATGGTGGTGATGGTGTCCGTGCTCGTGCTCGTGATCATGGTCATGGCAGTGGCACTCCTCGCCGTCCTCATGGTGATGGTGATGATGGTGTTCGT
>JAGDCQ010000274.1 GCA_017958465.1 Lachnospiraceae bacterium | reverse complement strand
CCTGTGGCCGCTCCATTCCCTCGGAAAAAGGCGCAGATAAGCGTTTTGCAGGAATCTTTCGTCAAGCAGGAGGATAGCCCCCCTGTCCGACATGGTCCTTATCACCCGGCCCGCTGCCTGCTGCACTTTGTTCATACCGGTGTAAAGGTAAGAATAATCGAAGCCGTTTACACCTCTCGAATCAAAGTAGTTTTTGTAAAGTTCCCTGTCATCACACACCTGAGGAAGCCCTGTCCCTACGATCACCGCTCCTATGAGGCGGTCTTCCGTCAGGTCTATCCCTTCTCCAAAGATCCCTCCGAGCACGCAGAGCCCTGTGTGGATCTCTTCATCCTCCGAGAATTTCAGAAGAAAATCCTCTCTTTCCTCCTCATTCATCCCGGGAGTCTGCAAAAGGAGCCCGGGGACCCTGTCCGCAAGCTTTTCGCCTACCGTCTCGAGCATCTTGTAGGACGGGAAAAACACAAGGTAGTTCCCGGCCCTTGCGTTAACAAAAGCCTCTATATACCCCGCGATCCTGCTGTACTCTTCGTCTGTCCTGCGGGTGTATTTTGTTGACACATCCCGCCCTATCATCACAAGCCTGTTTTCCGCAGGGAAAGGCGATGGCGCATAAACCGCGTAATCATCGGCTCTTCCGCCAAGCTGCTCCTTGTAGTAGGTAACCGGCAGGAGTGTAGCCGAAAAGAACACGGCCGCAGAAAAGCTTGCAAGGCAGGAATCCAGGACTGTAGAGGGATCCATACACATGACCCTGACCCGGAAGTCTTTGCCGTCCTCAAAATCCGCAACTATCTCAAACTTGTCATCCGCTATGTCGTACATATTGCTGAAATGGCGGACTTCAAAATAGAAATCCAGGATCTCGTCGCGTCCCGGGAAATCCCGGTGCCTGCGCAGGAACTTGTCAAGCGCCGTCAAAAGGTGCATAAGCGAGAAAACCACCTCACCCAGATCGCTTAAAACCGTGGTCCCGTCACACTCTCTTGAAAGGGCCAGAAGCTTTTTATTCAGACTGTCAAGCTGCTTTATGAGCTTGTCGTCCGTATCCTTCACGTATTTTGCGTCAAGCCCCTTGACTATACGCTTTATCTCCAGGACCTCAGGTTTCGATAAGGACGCGCTGTACATCTCCCTTGCGCGCTCCACAAGGTTGTGTGCCTCGTCCGCGAGCAGGAAATACCGCTGCCCGTCTTCGTTAGCAAAAAAGCGCTTCAGCCGCACGTTGGGGTCGAAAACGTAATTATAGTCGCAAATGATCGCATCCACCCAGAGGCTCACGTCTAGCGACATCTCGAAAGGGCAGACGTTATGTTTTTCCGCGTATTGCGTGATAAGCTCGCGTGATATCCCCTCTTCGTTTGTGATCAGGTCAAAGACCGCATCATTAACCCTGTCAAAATGCCCTTTTGCGCGCGGGCAGGCCTTTGGGTTGCACTCCGGCTTCTCTAGGACACATATCTTGTCCTTTGCGGTAATATTCAGGACTTTAAGCTTTGCGCCGTTTTCCGAAAGGATCCTGAAGGCCTCCTTTGCAACGCCGCCCACGGTGGTTTTTGAAGTGTTATAAAAGATCTTTTCCGCAAGGCCGCTGCCAAGCCCCTTTACAGCCGGAAAAACAGTGGACATAGTCTTTCCGACTCCGGTCGGAGCCTCTATGAACAGGCGCTTTTTCCGCAAAATGCTCTTATAAACATCCGTTACGAGCTTCTTTTGCCCCTCGCGGTAAGAGAACGGGAACTCGAGCCCTTTGATCGTCTCATTTCTGAGGAGCACCCATCTGTAGCGGTTTTCTTCCCACTTTATGTACTCGTCGCAAAGCTTTTCAAAGAATTCCGTAAGTTCTTCCCTCTCAAACGTCTCCTCAAAATACTTCTTGTCTTCACTCTCTATCTGACAATATGTGAGCCTGATCCCGATCCTTTCGGCATCCGGCTCGTCGCAGAGCACCATATATGCATAGCACATCGCCTGCGCCCTGTGCTCTTTTACAGGCTCCTCTATAAACGAAAGGTCGCGCATCACGCACTTTATCTCATCTATGACAGTCATCCCGTCGTCAGTAAAAATGCCGTCCGCACGCCCTTCAACAGTTAGCTCGAAAGTAGTGCCTTCGCGCTCATATTCGCTAACGGATGACAGCGGGACCTCGGCCCTGTACTCGTGCCCCATGCTCTTCTGGATCTTCTTGTGGAGCCTTGTGCCCGCCTGCATGGCCTCCGCAGGGTCGACGCCTGCGGCCCTTGAGTCGATATCTCCGGAGCGCAATATGAATTCCACGATATTCCTTACGGATATCCTGATCTTTACCGTATCCATTTTACGCTCCTTTCCGCAGGTTTTTTATTGCATTTGCCCTTGCCTTCTGCTATATTGTCCTTAGGGGCTGTACCCCAAAAAGGAGGGCTTATGAGCAAAACACCAATGATGATTGTGATCAGGTAACACTCTACCTTGACGACAACAGCGAACTTCTTTGTGACATCCTTGCCATCTATCCGTGCGGCGACAGGCAGTATATAGCACTTGCTCCCGCCGATGCAAAAGAAGACTCCGATGTTTACCTCTATCGTTTCGAAGGCGATCCCGATGATGAAGAAAGCATGAAACTCATCGATATCGAATCCGACGAAGAATTTGAGGAAGCATCCGACGCATTTGATGAATACCTCGACGACCTTGAGTTCGACGAATTCATGGACGAAGAAGATGAGTGATGCTCTTTTCCCGAAGATCAGATGATACCGGATTCGAGTATGAAGCGCGAAGGCTCTGCAAAGCGGCCTCCGCGCTTTTTTGCATACATGAGGGTAAGGTTTTCCTTTGCCCGTGTCATCGCAACATAGGCCGCACGCCGCTCTTCTTCCAGCGCCTCACCTTCGAGCGCGTGGTGAAGGGGTGCGGTCCCTTCGTTTAAGTCTATTATATATACATCCCTGAATTCAAGTCCTTTTGATGCATGAAACGTCATGAGTTTCACGCCGGCCGCTTCTTGTTGCGCCGCGCTGCCGCTTGAACCCCCGGCGGATCCTGAGCTTTTCTCATCTTTTGCATCCGCTTTGAGCTTTTCTTCCCATTCGGCCATGTTTTTCACGCCTCTTGCGCTCTCGGTCACTTCTTCAAGCACTTCGAGCAGTTCAGTTTCATCAAAACCGCCGTATTTTGCGCAGTTTTTAAGATATTCATCATATCCTGCAGCTCTTTTGACATACATCACGACTCCGTAAGGGTCAAGCCCGCGAATGGCCTTTATATCCGAAACCAGCGGCGAAACATCCTCAAGCCTTGCAGCAGCCCGCTTTTCAAGCTCATCAAGGTCTACCCTCTCACTTGTGAACAGTTCCCGTTTTATATACCTTTCCGGCCTGTTGCATATCCTAAGGAAATCCGCGCGTTCCACGGACCCGGCGGCGATCCTAGCGTATGCGAGGATATCCTGCGTGACATGATGCGTGTACAGGCTCTCAGGCTTCCCGTAAACAGTGAACTTAACGCCCTTTTCCTCTAAAATGTGCGCAAGCATCGCAGGCTGCCTGTTTGTGCGAAAAAGCACGGCGCTGCCCTGCTCACCCTTTGCTTTAAGCAGTTCCGCCAGGGCTTCGTACTCCTTGCGCCTGTCCTCAAAGCAAACGGAAATAACCTTGCCTTTATGCAGGGTGTCGGCTATTATCTTCTTTTCAAACCGCTCCCTGTTGTGCTTTACAACCGCAAGAGATGCCCTTGTTATGCAGCTTGCAGACCTGTAGTTCCTGTTAAGGAGAATCTGCGCTGCACCCGGAAAGTCCTTTAGGAATTCTTTTGCAAGCGCGGGCTCTGCCCCGCGGAAAGCGTAAATGCTCTGGTCGTCGTCACCTACGACAAACAGGTTGTTTCTGGGTGCCGCAAGCAGTTTTATTATATCATATTG
>JAGDCQ010000273.1 GCA_017958465.1 Lachnospiraceae bacterium | reverse complement strand
TAGAGCTTGAAAATGCCTGCGCACGTACCTTCGAAGGCAATTACACCGCTTACGCCGCAAAAAAGGCGCAGCTGCGCGAAATAGAGATAAAGCATTACCTTAACCAGCAGGAAGAGATAAAGCGGCAGGAAGCCATAATCGAAAAACTTCGCTCCTTCAACCGCGAAAAATCCATTAAACGGGCGGAGTCCAGGGAAAAGCTTCTTGCAAAAACAGAGCGCCTTGCGCGACCTGTTGTGCTCGACTCCGAGATGAAGATCCACCTCTCGCCCTGCATAGAAAGCGGCCAGGATGTAATGACAGTAGCCGGGCTTTCCAAGGCCTTCGGCACAAACAGGCTCTTTAGCAATGTTAATTTCGAGATCAAACGCGGGGAGCGCCTTGCCATACTCGGAAGCAACGGAACAGGCAAGACCACCCTGTTAAAGATCATAAACGGCGACCTATCCGCGGATGCGGGCGAGATCAGGACCGGCACAAACGTTTACATAGGGTATTACGATCAGGAGCAGCAAAAGCTGACCCCCGAAAAGACCGTTTACGAGGAGCTTGAGGACGATTATCCGCTGATGACCGTGACAGAGATAAGGAGCACCCTTGCTGCCTTCCTCTTTACCGGCGACGACTGCTTCAAGCAGGTAAAAGAGCTTTCCGGCGGCGAGCGTGGGCGTGTATCCCTCGCAAAGCTCATGCTCTCCGAAGCCAACCTGCTCATCCTCGACGAGCCCACAAACCACCTTGACATAGTTTCCAAGGAAGTGCTCGAAAAGGCCCTCCTCTCCTATGCCGGCACGGTTCTGTTCGTATCCCACGACAGATACTTTGTAAACACTGTCGCAACGGGCATCCTCGACCTTACACACGGCGAGATCGTGCGGTACAACGGCGGCTACGACTATTACCTTGAGAAGCGTGACGAAACTAACGAGCGCCTTTTTGGCGCTGCAGGAAACGACGCTGCTTTCACGGGCTTTGCAGCCGGGACCGGCCGCAGCAATACAGGTGCAGGCGGCGACTCCGCGCAGAAAACCGATTATCTCAAGCGCAAAGAGGAACAGGCAAAGGAGCGCAAACGCAAGAACGACCTCGCAAAGGTCGAAAAAGAGATCAATGATCTTGAAGCGCAGAGCGCCGAACTCGATGAGGAGCTCCAGGACCCCCAGATCGCAGCCGACCACCACAAGCTGATGGAACTGAACAACAAAAAAGCCGCTATAGACAAGCGGCTTGAAGAGTTGATGGAAATTTGGGAAGAGCTGATGGACTGACCGATCACAGCCCCCGCATTATGTGGTTTGAGATGGTGCGGATGATGTGCTCGTGCGCCAGGCGCTCGGCTTCTTCCTCGTCCCCTTTTTTGAAAGCTTCAACAATCGCCCTGTGCTCGGCATTGCTTTCCTTTGCCCGGGAGATCCGGCTTAAGGACTGCTGCCTTATGGGCTTAACGTAATGATGAAAATCGCTTAAAAGCGTGTAAAGACGCTTACTTCCGGACGCCTGGTAAAGCAGCTCGTGAAACTTGTCGTCAAGCTCAAGGATCTGTTCCGTGTTTTCCTTTTCGATATAGAAATCCGTCAGATCCACAACCTCAAGGAGCTTGTCTATAAGGTCATCCGTCTGCTTTTCACAGGCCCACCGGGCACAAAGCCCCTCCAGATACGAGCGGATCACATATATATCCCGGATATCCTTTTCCGATATCCCCGTGACATATGCTCCCCTGTTGGGAATGACGTTTACAAGGCCCTCCAGCTCCAGCTGTTTTATGGCCTCCCTCACCGGAGTGCGGGAAACCCCAAGCTCTACGGCGATGGTATTCTCCGCAGTTCTTCATTTTCCTTGTATTTCCCGGATATAATATCTTCCCTGAGCCTGTTAAAGACCCGTCCGTGGAGCGAATACTTATCTGTAACCTCTCCCTTTAAGTCCTGCATTTCCTGTTCCTTTCCTTCAATAATACGCTTTTCATGCCTTCCCTGTCTTACCTTACAGGAAGGTCCACTCCGTACTTCGGAGCCTCTTCATTTATCATCGCAAACAGCTCTTTCTCTGTCATGACAGTCACACGGCCTTCGTCGTATTCCTTGTCCACAAGCTCTTTCAGCTTCTGGATCAGAGGATCGTTCTTGTCCAGCTTATGCTCGTCGTCAAGCTTGTACTGGGTGTTGATCCAGTGGGCGATACCCGCAAGCCCGGAAGTATTGGAAACCGAGACTACAGGCGGCCTGTCGAGGAATTTGTCTGTGTCGAAGATATTGTAGATCTCCTCGTTTTTCAGGAGACCGTCTGCATGCACGCCCGCTCTTGTGACGTTGAAATCCTTCCCAACGAAAGGAGTCCTCGGCGGGATCTCGTAGCCAAGTTCCTTCTGGTAATAATCCGCAAGCTCGGTTATGACCTCTGTGTCCATGCCGTCCAGCGTGCCGCGAAGCTGCGCGTACTCGAACACCATAGCCTCAAGAGGTGTATTGCCTGTGCGCTCTCCGATGCCGAAAAGGCTTGTGTTTACGCCGCAGGCGCCATAAAGCCAGGCTGTTGTGGAGTTGCTGACAGCCTTGTAAAAATCGTTGTGACCGTGCCACTCAAGGAGCTCCGAAGGCACACCGGCATGGGTCATAAGACCGTAGATGATACCCTGCACGGAGCGCGGGATAACGGCACCGGGATAGTTTACGCCATAGCCCATGGTGTCGCAGGCGCGGATCTTTACGGGGATGCCGTACTCTATTCCAAGCTTTGTGAGCTCGAAGCAGAACGGGATAACAAAGCCGTAGATGTCCGAACGTGTTATATCTTCAAGGTGGCAACGGGGAGCAACGCCTGTCTCGAGGCATTCGCGGACTACTCCGAGATAATGGTCGAGGGCCTGCTTACGTGTCATGTGCATTTTGTAGAAGATATGGTAGTCCGAGCAGGAAACAAGGATACCAGTCTCCTTCATACCAAGGGACTTTACAAGCTCGAAATCCTTCTTGCTCGCGCGGATCCAGGAGGTTACCTCCGGAAACTCATAGCCTCTCTCCATGCACTTGTAAACCGCATCCCTGTCCTTCTTGCTGTAAAGGAAAAACTCGCTCTGCCGGATAAGGCCCTTAGGACCGCCAAGCTTATGGAGATAGTCGTATATCTTTACTATCTGCTCCGATGTGTAAGGCGCCCGGGACTGCTGACCGTCCCTGAATGTCGTATCTGTTATCCAGATCTCATCAGGCATATTGTGGGGTACTACACGGTCGTTGAAAGCTATCTTAGGGATCTCTGTATAGGGGAACAGATTTCTGAATGTATTTGGTTCATCAACCTCCACAAGTGGGTACATAGGCTCTTCAAGAGCCAGCAGGTTGTTGTGCTCGTTTAAGTAGACTTTTCTTGCATTCATGCGGTTTTCCCTCTTTTCTGTTAAAGGCGAGATACAATGTATTTCATACAATGTGTTTCATAACGCTATCACTTTAACGCAGTAAACTTTTTGTGTAATTGTATACAATAATACTTGTATTGTCAAGAGTATTTTTTAAGCTCTTTACAGCATGCAAGTTTGTGTCGAGGGCATTTGATCATCGCACAATCGAGTAGGCTGACTCCTACTCGATTCGACGGGTCATCTCGCGTACGAAGTCCGCTCAATGACCGTTCACTCAGCCCTCGTCCAGAAAGAGAGCTTGCTGCCGATGGCATTCGCTTATCGCACAAAAAAATCCTGCCATAAAG
>JAGDCQ010000272.1 GCA_017958465.1 Lachnospiraceae bacterium | reverse complement strand
GAGTAGTCCACATTTATGGGATCCTCTTCTTTCAGGACAAGCTTGAAGGGAACCTCCTCGTCCAGGGACGAGTTCCTGAGGGTGATAAGCTCGCGGACAGCCTCTTCGGTAAGCTCCATACCCGCCACTACTACGGGCCTCTTGAGCTTTGTATCCTTAAGTGCCACATAATTTAAGTGGAAGGTGCCGTCCATCCCCTCTTTTACGCCAAAGCGCGGGTAAAGCGTCATGTTGGCGTTAACGACATCATCCCCGCCTACGAGCTTTGTGCCCTTTGCATCGTAAGACCAGCCGAGGAACACGCTGTTCTGGCGGGTAGGCGTGGTGAGGAGGCTTATCTTTGTGCCGGACTCCACCATGGATGTTTCGGGAAGACGTGTCTTTTCTATTTCCCTTTCGCCCGTCCCCTCAAGGTTTGCAAACTTTACTTCGTAGTATACGCCGTTCTGCGCACCTGTAGGCACGGGAGTAGGCCCTCCCGGGTTGTTTTTGTTCTTTACGGCCCGCGCGATAAAAAAACCGCCGGTTGCAAGGCCCGCCGTAAGGAGGACCGCTGCCACCGCGATAACTATCTTATTCGTGAAAAATGCTTTCATACTTCGCTCCCTTTCTCTGTACGAGCCTCGCTAATACCCTGCTCTTTTTTTCCGGACTCTTTGGAGATCTCATCGTTTTGCTTTTTGCGGCGGTATATCACCAGAGCGGTGATAAGGGACGCTCCGAGCACAAACGCTATTACCGCGGTCAGGACATAGCCGCCGGATTGCGGATTCAGTATGAATGCACCATAATTGTCGTTTGTCCAGACGCCGGACGCAGTGTTGCCGTTAACTCCGATAATGAGCAGCACAAGGCAAGCCACAGCCGTAGCAGCACCAAAGACGGCGGTCCTTATGCGGCTCCGTCGCTCCTTGATGTTCCGGGATCTTCTCATTATCTCCTTCAGTTCCTCTTCCCTGTCATACATAGCTTTTCTCCAATATACTGAAAAATCTCATAAAGATTTAGTTTACTGTTACATCTGTTAGTTGCGTTATGTCTGCTGATTACTCACCGGAAGTTTCCGGCGTTAGTTTTCGGTTAGTTTCCGGCGTTAGTTTTCGGTTAGTTTCCTGCGTTAGTTTTCGGTTAGTTTTCGGCGTTGGTTTGCAAGGTTTCCCTGCGCAGCAGATTGCGGATGATAAGGATGGAGGCTGCCACCGCAGTTGGCAGGCAGTATCCTATGAGGCTTGAGGCCCCGGGCTTCGAGACAAGAAGGTTGTAGAGGGCGTGAAACATTACAGACATAGACAGCGCCCCCACAATGCCCGCAACAGACAGGGCCTTGAAGCGGCGGATCAGCACCAGGCCTGTGGCCACGGCGATCATGCTCACGATGTGCATAACGCCCACGGCCATCCCGCGGACCATTACAAAAGGCAGGCTTTCCGCCCCGTTTGTGAGGATATAGCAGCAGTTTTCAAAGGTTGCAAACCCGGCCCCGATGCCGGTGGCAAAAACGTACAGCTGGTCATCGGCGGGTTCAAACAGCAGCATATAAAAGATCAGCGGCACAAATTTCATGATCTCTTCGATGATGGGCGAGATGAAAATTGCGGTCTCTTCAGTGTCTGTAGCCCCAAGATAGTTCATATAGCCGCTAAGATACGCAGATACAAGGCACACCAGCATGCCGGACACCATGGCGAAAGTGAAACGTCTTGCGTTACCCCGGACGAAAAACATGGCAACGGCCATGGGAAACATTATGCAGATAAGGATATTCTCGGCGTGGATCATACTCTCGCCTCCTCACCTTCACCTTCCGTTACCCTGTTTATGGTGATATAAGTAAAGATCAAAACAACGGTGAACAAAAACAGAAGAACGGAATACGCAAGACCGGCACTCATATACATCGAGAGCGTGATCCAGCCCTGGGTCATCCAGGCAACACAAAGTCCCTGTTCCCGGGAGGCTTTGAAAAGGATCACGTCTTTAACAAGCTTAAAGGCAAAATAAGCGGCACCCGCAAACATTACACAATAGCAGCATCTGTCCAGGATAAAAGCCGGTTTTTCGGGCAGGATGAACGTGAGGCCCTGCATGGCCACAAGGAGAAAAGCCACCGTTTCAAATATG
>JAGDCQ010000027.1 GCA_017958465.1 Lachnospiraceae bacterium | reverse complement strand
CTCGAAACGTAAAGCCCCGGAAACAGGTTGTTGTGGTTAACTGTAAAGCTTGCGATCTTCTCCATACGATCTCCTTATCTTAAGCCTATCCTCTTTGCTATCCTGTTGGCCGCAAAGAAAACGTGCTCCTCATCTATAGTCTTCAAAACCTTTTTATCCATAAGGATCTTTCCGTCAACTATCACGGTGTCCACGTCCGAAGCCGCTGCAGAGTAAGTAAGCGCGGAAACGGCATTTGTGGCGGGCATGAAGTGTTCGTTGTTGATGTTGATGGTGACAAGGTCTGCCTTAAGCCCAATCTTTATCTGTCCGATCTCGTTTTCAAGGCCCAGCGCCTTTGCGGCGTTTTCCGTTGCAAACTTGAAAACATCCGTCGCAGTAACAACACCGGCATTTTTCTCCGCACCCTTATAGCAGAGCGCAGCCATATTCATCTCGTGGAGCATGCTTATGGAGTTGTTTGCCGCTGCACTGTCGGTACCCATGCAGACGTTGACGCCTGCTGCAAGGAGCTTCGAAACAGGCGCAAAGCCGTTCCCCAGCTTCATGTTGCTGGAAGGGTTGATGGCAACGCTCACGCCTCTCTCGGCAAGTATCCTTATGTCGCTGTCCGTAAGGTATACGCAGTGGACCGCAAGGGTCTTGGGATTTAGAAGTCCAAGTTTGTCAGCCAGCGCGATGGGCGTGCAGCCCTTCTCGCTCATGCATTTATCAAACTCTCCACGGCTCTCTGAAAGGTTTATGCGCATCCCGACACCAAGCCTCTCGGCCTCTTCGCGGACGTATTTAAGATATTCTTCGCCACAGGAATAGATAGAGTGCGGAGCGAGCATAAAGGTCATGCGTTCATGCCTTGCGTACTCGGCTATCTCGGCCTTTGCCTCGGAAAGCCTGCGCTCGCCGTCCGGGTCTGTGCGGTCCTTACCTGTCAGGCCTCTCGAGACCACAGCCCTTATGCCGGCAACATCAATGGCGCGGACAGTCTCGTTGGCGTGCATGTGGGTATCGCAAAAGCAGGTGGTACCGGACTTTATCATCTCTACTATGGAGAGCATCGAGCCCCAGTACGCATCCTCGGGCACAAGCTTGTCCTCGAGCGGAAAGATGTTGCCAAAGAGCCATTCGTCAAAGGCAAGGTCGTCCGCACCGTTCCTGAAGACGGACATATAAGTATGGATATTGCTGTTGATAAGCCCCGGGATGAGCATCCTGTTTTTGCCGTCAACAGTGTCTGTAAGTGTAAAACCCGCGGGTTTTTCATCTATCCCGGCGATCTTGTTGCCGTGGATGTAGATGTCATGAAGGTTTTCGCTGTCGCCCGCACACATTATCTTTTTGATAAGGATTCCCATAGTTCAAGCCTCCCCTTATTTTATGACCGCATTTCCAAGCACCAGTGAAAGCGCTTTGTCCTGCAGAATCAGCCTTTTTATGTAGCCCATACCGTAATCCGCGATCACGGCTTCACGGTCGGCGTAACCATAAGCATCGATATTGCTTGAGATGAAGGCTTCTATCTCGTCATCCGAAACAGAAAGCCCCTCCTGCTTCGCTATGGCAAAGAGCACACGCTCCACCTGCACCTGGAAACGGGAGTCCGCCTCCAGCATGATATAGAAATCGTCGAGTCCCATGCCAAAAGCCGCATCCACAAACTCTTCGAAGCTCATTTCATAGGCCGCCGCCTGCTCTCTGTATACGTTAAGGACATCATTCTTACAGTCCTCTATCTCGTCTCCGAGGGTATTGTCAAAGGTGGAACCGGCTATTATCTCTTCGAGCACCGCCCGTCTGAAGCGGTTTTCGTTTTCTTCCTCGGCCATCCCGTAGAGCTCATCCGAAACATAGTTCCACAGCTCGTTGTAGTCCTCAAATTCGGTATTTGAAGCAACAATATCATCCGTTATCTCGGGAACTGCCTTTATCCCTTTTAAGATGATGTGAAAATCCGCTTCTTTTCCGGCCACATCACTGTTTATGTGGTCTTCGGGGTACGTAAGGGTAAAATCCAGGGTTTCACCGGTCTCATGGCCTATGAGCTTATCCTCAAGCCCTTCCACCGTAGATCCGGACCCTACCATGATCTCGTAATCCTCTTCTGCCGAGAGGATCTCGCTTGAGCCGGAAAGCCTCACTTCGTAATCCATAGTGACGAAGTCGTACAGCTCAATGGTCCTGCGCCCTGTGTCTGTCCGAAGGTCCGCAAGGGTCATGTGGATCGATGCTTCTATATCGTCGGCAGAAACTTTGATCTCATTTCTCGTGACCTCGATCCCTTTGTATTTCCCAACTTCCACGCCCGGATCCGCGTTTTCATCGTAGGCATAGTTGTTTGCATAATCAACGTCGAGAAACAGTGATTCCAGGGAGTACAGGGATTTGTCGTCTATGTGGTATACGCCATCGTCATCTTTTTCAACGGTGACATAAACAATTTGCTTTTCCTTGTATGTAAGATGTAAGAGCGCGTCCTCGAAGCAATCCCTGTAGATCTGCATAACAGCGATGTTGTAGGCGAGAACGTCCGTGTATTTTTCTTCAAGCTCGGCCCTTAAGTCGTCAAGACGTTTTGTATATTCAGTGAGGGTCAGCCGGAAAAGCTCTGCCTGCTCGTAGGAAACGCTTACGATATATGCGCCGTTTTCGCCGGGAGCAGCAGAATTGACCGAATATCTGACGCTCTTGAGGGCTTTTGCCATCGCTTTTCGCCATTTTTCGGTCTCTTCTTTACCCGCGCTCACAAGTGAGCCTTCTTCGTTATAGACGGCTGAAAGCGCCTCTATCTCCAGCTGAAGGCCATTTTCATAGATCTCTTTTGCTTCTTTTGCAGTCCCGATCCCGAGCCTGACAAACAATCTGTTGTCGTTTTTGTAGGAGTTGTTGAGGACCGCCTCAACATACTGTCTGATATGGTCATCTTCGCTGCTGTAATAATTCTGCCCGGCACTGCCACAGCCTGCGATCGCTATTATAGCCAACACCAGAACGGCTGCAAGGAAAAACCTTGTATACTTCATCTTTAACCTTTTTCTTTAAAACTATGATCAAGGGCTCTTATACCCCCGATTATTATATGTCATCCGCGGGTTCACGTCAAGAAATATAAGGGATAAAACAAGGCCTCCACAGCACTTCTAACAAGTTTTTTTAGGCGAAGCGGTCTTTGCACGTTTTTGCTCCGCTGCAGTATTTCTTTCCCAGAAAACTCCGTCTGCAAACCCCTGTATCGTATTGTCCTCTTCCGCCATTTCCAGCCGTTTTTCCGCCCAAATACAGTACTGCGGGTTCTGTTCTATCCCGATGTAATGCCTTGAAAGCTTTTTGGCTGTTACAGAGGTGGTTCCCGCTCCGAGGAAGGGATCGAGCACCACATCTCCTTCATTGGAGCTTGCAAGGATGAGCTTTGCAATGAGTTTTTCCGGCTTCTGCGTGGGGTGTGCGGTGTTTTCCGGCATCGACCAATAGGGTACGGAAATGTCGTCCCAGAAGTTTGAAGGGCAGGTGTCACGGAACCTTCCTTCTTTGCTTTCCGTCCAGTCCTTAGGCTTTCCTTCGGCTTTATAGGGTGCGATCACGCGCCTGCGCTGTTTCACCGCGTCAAGATTGAAGGTGTATTCTTTGGAAACCGTCGCAAACCAGATGTCTTCCATACCGTTTTTCCAGTTTTTCTGCGCTCCGCGCCCTTTTTCCCGCTGCCAGGTTATGCGGTTCCTGACAGTAAAAAACTCCGCCAGGACCTCCGCTATAACTGCGCTGGACTCCCAGTCGCAGCAGACGTAGACCGAAGCCGTTTTTTTCAAAGCAGGAACACAAGCGGAAAGCCAGGCCCTTGTAAACTGTCTGTATTCCTCAACACTCTTTTTCTTGAATCGGTGGCCGGTAAAATCCTTGTAAATATTGTAGGGCGGATCCGTGATCAGAAGGTCGCAGGACCCCTTCGGAATGAGCGTAAGCGCCTTAAGATTATCTCCTATGACCGTTTTGTCAACAGTCAATGCAGCTTCTTTTCCCGTCATTTTCCGCAGATCCTTGCATTTCTTAAGATACTTTTTCCCTTCTTCCACTGATATGTCGATGGTTTTATTCCGTTCTGCTTTCATTCGAACTCCCCGATATAGATTACAGTCTGTCTTCATTTTCATACATTTGTGTGCTTTTTTCAAGCAATTTCTGTATTCGGATCCAAACAGGCTTATCCCGCAGGTTTCAGGCAGGCTTGTCGCGGAAAAACGTCGATCCTGAAACAAAAAAAAGACCGGCAGGATCTGCCGGTCTCATAAACCATATTAGTGAGTGATGATCTGCTCGCTCTCTTTGTCAAAGATGTGGATCTTGGTAAGGTCGAATGCAACCTTGATCTCATCGCCGGGACGAGCGGTCGTACGAGGATTAACTCGTGCGGTAACATCGAACTGATCGATCTGAACATACAGGAATACTTCGGCACCGAGAAGCTCGTATACACGAACTGTAGCATCAAGTGTGCTCTCGGGAGACTGGCTGATGAACATCTGCTCATCCTTAACATCCTCGGGACGGATACCAAGAACAACTGTCTTGCCTTCGTAACCACCCTCGATAAGCTTCTTAGCACGTGCTTCGGGAAGCTTGATGGTGTGTGAACCGAACATGAGCATTACTTCGTTGCCTTCTTTTACAACCTGGCAATCGATGAAGTTCATCTGCGGTGAACCCATGAAACCTGCAACGAAGAGGTTGTTAGGTCTGTCATAGAGGTTCTGAGGTGTATCTACCTGCTGGATAACGCCATCCTTCATAACTACGATACGGGTACCAAGTGTCATAGCCTCGGTCTGGTCGTGGGTTACGTAGATGATGGTTGTCTGAAGTCTCTGGTGAAGCTTGGAGATCTCGATACGCATCTGTACACGGAGCTTTGCATCAAGATTTGACAGAGGCTCGTCCATAAGGAATACCCTAGGGTTACGAACGATCGCACGACCCATAGCAACACGCTGTCTCTGACCACCGGAAAGAGCCTTCGGCTTACGGTCGAGAAGGTGCTCGATGTCGAGGATCCTTGCTGCTTCGTGAACTAATTTGTCGATCTGATCCTTAGGAGTTTTTCTAAGTTTAAGACCGAATGCCATGTTATCATAAACTGACATATGAGGATACAGAGCGTAGTTCTGGAATACCATCGCGATATCACGATCCTTAGGCTCTACATCATTCATAAGCTTGTTGTCGATCCAAAGCTCACCCTGTGTGATCTCCTCAAGACCTGCGATCATACGAAGTGTTGTGGACTTACCGCAACCTGAAGGTCCTACGAAGATGATGAACTCTTTGTCTTCAATATCGAGGTTAAAGTCTTTAACTGCTGCTACGTCAGAGTTAGGATAAACTTTGTAAATCCCCTTTAATTTTAATCCTGCCATATTTTCCTCCTGATTTAAGCCCCCTCAACGCAAGTTGGCTTCTTAACATAGCCCATATTAACAAAAGGCACGTTTTTTTGCAATATTCGAAATAACCAAAATACTGCCTGTTATTTGTTCAACTTGGCAAAAGCCTGACACATGAGCCCTTTTCTATGTGCATTTCCCACAAAAACGCAGTCTGTTAATGTGCATTTTCAACGAAACCCTCGCCGCAGACCTCCCTGGCATCGTGAACCGTCACAAAGGCATAGGGGTCATTTTTGTTGACAATGTCCAATACTTCGACGATCTCTTTCTTGGAAACCGCGCACATCAGCACATCCTTGTGGTTTCCGGAATACATTCCGGTCCCGTCAAAGCCTGTTACTCCGCGATCCAGCTTCACCATTATCTCGTCCGCGATCTCTCTCCCGTGGTCGGTTATGATATAGGCGATCTTTGCAAACTTGAAGCCCTCAAGGATCGCATCGGAGATCTTGTTTGAAATGAATATGGTGATTATGGCGTACATGGAGTTTTTGATGCCAAACACCGCAAAACCTGCCACAATAACAAGTCCGTCCACCACAAACATTATCTGAGGGATAGTGTAGTGGCGAAGCTTTGTGTGGATAAGCGCAGACAGCATATCTGTACCGCCCGTGGTACAGGATGTAAGGAAGCAAAGGCCGATCCCGGCTCCGCCTATGATCCCGCCAAAGACAGCGGAAAGCAGGATGTCATCCCCGAAGAGCGAAAGCTGGGGACAGACTGCCAAAAACAGCGTCAGCATAATATCCGCAAAAAGGCTTTTGACGGTGGATGACCGTCCAAGCAGAAAGAACGCACATATAAAGACAGGAACGTTCAGGACAACGTTTGTGACCCAGATCGGTATCTCCGTAAAGTGCTTGATAACGATGCCAAGGCCGGTAAAACCGCCGTTTACGATGCTCATCGGGTCGTAGATCATATTGATGCTGACGGCTATGAGCGCAGTACCCACGATGATGAATAATACATCCCGCAGTTTAGAACTGGTTTTTAGAAATTTCATTTTCCCCCCGATAATACTGTAAAAACTTTATTGTATGTTGTACGCGCCAAGTACATAGAAAACCGCATCAGAGGCCACGCTGATGGAGGCGCTCCCTTCTGCAGCAAAAAAGATATTATATTTGACCATTATGTTGCCCTTCAGGAACACATCTCCCGTGCTGAGGTCCACAAATTGGCCGCCGCCTACGGTCCCTGCCCCGGAATACATAAAGAGCCTGCCTGTTTCGGGCACAAGGAGCGTCTGGCCTTTTTTCACGTTCACCTTCACAAAAGAAGAGGAACTGACCTCGGAAAGCCGTCTTTCAAGGTAGCTTTTTGTTACGAGCGGATCCGAGACAGAGCCTGCCCCGGTTCCGGCAGCGCCCGCGCGGAAGCCTCCGAAAAACAGGCTTATGGCGAGCAGGAACATGATAACTCCGGCAAATATCCTCTTTTCCATTGGCACTGACCCCCTGTCTTTTATTTTCTGAAAAAGTCGTCCTTAACCGCCATGACAACGTATCCGTTGCTGTGCCGCGAACCCGGTATCAGTCTGCAGTTCACGCGAAGGTTCGAAAGGTTCTCGTAAGTCTCGAGAGCGAAAAGATCGGCCTCAACCGGTTTACCTGTCATATCCTCATGTATGTTTTTAATGAACGCCATAAGGCCGCCTGCTCCCCTTATCTTTTCCTTAAGGTCAGGGGACAGAAAAGCGTCATAGGCATAGGTTTCAGGCCTTTCCCTGAATATCCGCTGATAGGTATCCCTCTTCATCTCCACGTAATAATCCGGCTCGAAGGGCAAAAGCTCCCGTATCGCGGACAGAGTAAGCCTTGCTGCGCTTTCCCCGGGAAGGCACTTGTAAAGCTCGGCTATGGTGGTGAGCTGCGGAGTTGAAACATTTTCCTTTACGCACTCCCTGTAAAGCGTGGGCGATATTTCAAGCCTGGTATCCAGCGGGATCACATTCATCCGCCAATACAGGTTGACACAGTCGAGCTCCGCCAGGAAAGCGGCGTAAAGGCCTCCCGCGCCGTCCGTGACAAGGACAAGGTCCGCCGACACCACCTGTATCTCTTTTGCCTCTTCTATGGGCTTCGGGGCAAAAGTCGGGACAGGATCCCCCGCTATTTTGCCCACGATCCCGGTAACGCCCATTACCACTGCAAAAAACAGGAGCGCGGAAAGGCACGTCAGGACCAGAATGTAAAGAGCATCATTCTGTTTTTTTCGTCTTTTTGCCACGGTTTCCTCCGGAAAAAAAGGGTTCTTGCAAGGATTTTGGCCTTCTAAGAACCCTTAGTAACAGTTTACTTGTTTTCCTCTTCGGGAGTCGGAGTCGGAGTATCTTCATTTTCCCCGCTTCCCTCAAAAGGGACATATCCGCTCCTTATCACCGGCGCATCACCGGGGATGTAGTCTTCATCTATATCTACGATTCCTTTGTCTGAAGGATTGTTTCTCTGCATCGTTATCGTGGCCGCCGAAAAACCTACTATGAAGACGAGAAGGGCTGCAACTATCGCAAGGATCCCTGCAGTGCCCACAGCCTTTGCATGCCGTTCGGGCTCTGTTTCTTTAAGGGCTGCAAGAAGCGCTTCCACGCTGCCAAAATTTCTCCCGGCACCGGCTTTGCACTTTGCTATGACCCTCTGAAGCCCCTTTGAGGCCGCAGGCTCATAGCCTGTGCCGTTTCCTATAAGGAGCATCTCCATAAGCTCGCCTATGGCAGCTTCATTCCTGTTCCAGTTGCGTTTCAGACCAACGCCGTATTCAATGCCGTTTGGCTCCACAAACTTCATCCTGCCGTCCGCAAATATGATATTCCTTGCGACCAGCGTGCCCGGATCCACCATAAGGGAACGCTCGTAAAGTTCCTTGAACATTTCACAGAGCTCCTCTCCGAACTCCCTTACATCTGCCTCCGGGAAAGCCCCAAGACGCGCAACGGCGCCGCCAAGGCTCTCGCCTTTTATGTATTCGCGGACAAGTACCGACCTCTCGCTCTCCTCTTTGTAGAAGAGCTTTTTGGGGATACAGTTGAGCACAAGAAGGTCCATTATATCGGACTCTTTGCGCAGTGTCTCCCTTGCGGCCCCAACAGCCGTGATCACCACCACTCTTGTGGAATCCAGCCTGTTTTCAGCCATATAAACAGCCCTGCCGTACAGATCCGAGATACAGGCCGTAGGGACATAAAGCTCTGCTATCTGCCAGGGCATGGTATCCCAAACCTTCACAAGCTCCAGCTCATTCAGGCACGAATCGCACTGCTCGATGGTTTCAACGAATCCGTTATTGAACATAGTTACCTCCACCCCGGGGCATACGCCTCCGGTCCAAAAACTTGTTACCGGCCTCCGTGCCTTAGTCCAGCAGGTCCTTCAACTCCGTTAGCGACCTGACAGTATGATCCGGAACAATGGATGGATCGGAAGGAAGACCGTTCGTGTTCACCCACACAGTCTTCAATCCTGCATTTTTCCCACCCAGAATATCGCTCGAAAGGCTGTCGCCCACCATACAGCAGCGAGACCTTTCAACCCCTATTTTCGCAAGACAAGCGTCAAAATACAGCGGCGACGGCTTGTCAGCCCCCATCTCCTGCGAGATGAAGACCCCTTTTACAAACTCTTCGAGATCGGACTGCGCTATCCTGCTCTTCTGTATCCAGGTAGTCCCGTTGGAAGCGACGTAGATGTCGTACTTCTTAGAGAGATCTATTATCGCCTCTCGCGCTCCGGGCAGCCAGAAAAAGCCCTTTGCAAGATTTTCCGGGTACAGTCTTGCAACAACCGCCGGGTCCTTGTCTATCGAAAGCTCGTCGTAAAGACGCCTGAAACGCTCCACCAGAAGCTTCTCACGCGTGATCTCGCCCCTTTCAAGCTCCTTCCAGATGGCGCGGTTTATCCGCGTGTACTCTGAAAGGAGATGATCAGTCGGCTCGACCCCGGCCTCTTTGAAGGCATCGCTTACAGCAATGGCTTCAGCTCTGCCAAAATCAAAGATCGTATCGTCGAGGTCTATCAATAAAGTTGTTATTTCTTTTAGTCCATTCATGTCAGATGTCTGATCCGTGAAGCTCCTGAAGGCTCATAACACCGATCTTTCCGTTCTTAAGGACGCTCTTTATGCCTTCAGCGCTTGCCTTTGCAGCAGCCATCGTCGTGATATACGGGATGCGGTTCTTGATGGCTGCCTTCCTGATGTAGGAATCGTCTGTAGCTGCTTCCTTGCCGGAAGGAGTGTTGACGATAAGGGATATCTGGCCGTTTGTGATGGCGTCCAGGATGTTCGGACGTCCCTCCTGAAGCTTAAAGATGTGCTCAGCCGGAATACCTGCGTCCGTGATGGTCTTATAGGTCGTGCCTGTAGCAAGGATCTTGAATCCGTCCTCATGGAATGCGCGGGCAACTTCCGCAACCTCAGGCTTGTCAGTCCTGTTTACGCTGATAAGTACTGTACCTTCAAGAGGAAGCCTTGTCTGTGTAGCCTCTTCTGCCTTGAAGAACGCCTCACCGAAATCGGAAGCGATACCGAGAACTTCGCCTGTTGAGAGCATTTCCGGTCCAAGAAGAGGATCCACTTCAGGGAACATATTGAAGGGGAAAACTGCCTCTTTTACGCCGTAGTACGGGTATTTCCTGTCTTTAAGACCGGGTACCGGCGAAGGATTGCCTGTAAGCTCCATCGTTATGATCTGTGTTGCGATCCTTACCATGTTGATGTCGCAGACCTTTGAAACAAGCGGCACGGTACGGGAAGCTCTCGGGTTTGCCTCGATAACGAACACTTTGCCGTTTTCGATGGCGTACTGCATATTCATAAGGCCGCGGACGTTCATCTCCACAGCGATCTTTCTT
>JAGDCQ010000271.1 GCA_017958465.1 Lachnospiraceae bacterium | reverse complement strand
TTTGCATCACCGGACCCTGCCTACGGCGGCGTTATAGGCGAGCGTTTTAAAGGCTTTAGCGATGCCTGCAAGGAGGCGGATATTGAGTTTTCAAAGGCTGATTATTTCAGAACGGATACTCTTTATGCGAACGCCATAGCTGTAGGGCAGGATGTTGCTCTTGCGCCAAAGGGCTATACGGCGGTTGCTGCCATGGCCGATATAGTTGCGATAGGCATAATGGAAGGCATAAGGCAGTGCGGCTTCAGGATCCCGGAGGATATCTCAGTGATCGGCTTCGACAATATAGCTGAGGGCGGCTTTACGATGCCAAAGCTTACGACGGTTGCACAGGATATGAAGAAAAAGGCTGAACTTGCAGGGAAAAACCTGCTTGAGATGATAGAAAACAGGGAGGAAATCTCAGCTGATGAGAAGCTTCCCGTAAGCATCAAGGAAAGGGAGTCGGTAAAGGCTCCGGGCAGGTAATTCCGGAGATACAGGGCTTTTGCAAGGCTTAAGCTTCCGGGCCGGCAGGAATACAAAACAGAGCTAAATTAAATTGAACGGTGACGGTTGTTAAACGCTTAACATCCTTCACCGTTCCTTTTTTGCCCGTAAATCCGTCATTTTGAACAAAAACGGAAAGAAAACCGTCGGATTTTTAAAAATATTTTCAAAAAAGCAGTTGACAGATTTAAAAACCTGTGATATTTTAGGTTTAGCGGTTAACCAAAATAACTAGTGCACAGTTCAAATCGCAAAGAAACACCACAAAACAACGGTTTTACGCTGCGTAAAGCGCTAAACCATCATTTGAATCGTTTGGAGGTTTATATGAAAAAGATTATCGCGCTGCTGCTTGCTGCAATGATGATAGTTTCCCTTGCAGGATGCGGCAAAACAACTGAAGATCCCAAGGGTACCACACCGGGCGCAACAAACACTCCCGGACAGGCAGAAAACGTAACACTTAAGATCTGGGTTCCCGAAGAAGCAGTTTCGGACACAGACGCCATGGTAAAGGAATTTGACAGGATCCACGACGAGTTCAACATCACATATGAGATCGCCGTTGTAGGTATTGACGAAGCACCCTCTCAGGTAGAGACTGACGCAGACGTTGCAGCCGACATTTTCTATGTTCCCAGCGGCGGCGTTGCAGATATGGTAAACAAGGGTCTCCTTCTTCCTCTTGTTAAGGATTACGACACTATCGAGAAGGATCTTCCCGAAAGTGCTCTTACAGCTGTAACTATCAACAATCTTCACTATGCTGTTCCTTTCTCACCCAACACCTACTTCATGTATTACAACAAGGAGCTGTTCACCGAGGAGGAGATCAAGGACCTTGACGTTATGATGGCTAAGGACCTTGGAGAAGGCAAGTGGAACTTCAGTACACAGATGACAAACTCCTGGTATGCAGAGAGCTTCTTCTTTGCAAACGGCTGCACCCTCTTCGGTGAGGACGGCAGGGATGCGGCAAGCTGCACCTTCAACAGCGCTCTCGGCCTTGCAGCAGGTAACTACATGATCGACCTTGCTACAAACAAGAAATACCTTGAGGATGCCGACGGTGTAGGCGGAGCTGCTTTCAAAGAGGGCAACCTTGGCGCTTGCACAAGCGGTGCATGGAGCGCTCCCGAATTCAAGGAAGCACTTGGCGACAAGCTTGGCGCTGCTCCCCTTCCTACCATCACCATCAACGGTGAAAAGAAGCAGCTTTCAAACTTCGTAGATTTCAAGACTATCGCAGTTAAATCCAATACAAAACACCCGCTCTGCGCTCAGCAGCTTGCTGTTTACTTTGCAAATGCAGATGCAGCGCTCACACGTTTCAAGAACCAGGGCGATGTTCCGATCCTTATGTCTCTTTCCGAGAGCGATGCTATCAAGAACGATTTTGTGGCTAAGGCCCTTAACGATCAGGCTGCTTTTGCTACAAACCAGCCCAGCATCCCTCAGATGGGCAGCTACTGGGATCCTATGAAGGCATTTGGCGACGGCGTATACTACGGCGAGATCACAAAGGAAAACCTTCAGTCCAAGCTTGATGCGCTTGTAAGCAACATCACAAGCACCTTATCCAACTGACATTTTCATTTTTCGTTTTTTCATTCCCGGCTGCGAAGCTGTATGGTAGTAAGGTACAGCTCCGCAGCATTTTAGAAAAGTAAGGAGTTCCGGTAAAAAGGAAGCTATGGCAAAGATTAATTCAATTGATAAAGAAGCCTTCAAAAGCAGAAATTACATAACCATATTTACCAAAGGCGACATTTTCTCAAAACTGTCATATATCATTTGCGGTCTTGCAAACATCAGGAACGGACAGATCGTAAAGGGCGGCATCTTCTTTTTGCTGGAGGTCCTCTACATATGGTTTATGGTCACAAAGGGCGCCGGGCTGCTAAGCGGCCTTGCGACACTGGGTTCAAAGACCCAGTCCATGGTATTTAACGAAAACCTTGGTATCTACGAAACAGTCCGGGGCGACAACTCCATGCTCATCCTCCTCTTCGGCGTTGTAGCGGTTGTTGTCTCCGTAGTGTTTGCAGCGGTATGGCTGTTCTCCATCCGCTCCGGTGAAAACGCAAGGGCGCTGAAAAGCGCAGGGAAGCATGTTCCCGGGTTTATAGAGGATATAAAGAGCCTGTTCAACAGGAACATCCATTTCTCTTTCCTCTCGGTCCCTGTCATCGGATTGCTTGTTTTCACTGTTACGCCGCTTATCTACATGATCCTGATGGCGTTTACAAATTACGATTCGGAGCACCAGCCTCCCGGAAACCTTTTTGACTGGGTTGGCATAAAGAACTTCATCACGCTGCTTTCATCCTCCGAAAGGCTTTCGGCTACATTCTGGCCCATCCTCGGATGGACCTTTATATGGGGGATAAGCGCCACCTTCTCCTGTTATTTCGGCGGGATGCTCCTGGCGATGGTCATCAACTCCAAGGGCATAAACCTTAAGAAGTTCTGGCGCACCATCTTCGTGATAACCTACGCTGTTCCCGGTTTTATTTCCCTCCGCTTTGTTGCGACAATGCTTGGGGAAAGAGGTATATTCAACGTTCT
>JAGDCQ010000270.1 GCA_017958465.1 Lachnospiraceae bacterium | reverse complement strand
CCTTTGCGGACCCAAGCATCGAAACAGGCTTTGCTTTTGTGCCTACCGTGTTGTTTAAGCCGCCGTTTATGATACCGTTGTAGCTCACGGTCATATTGTAACCCGAGAGTTTTTTAAGGATCTCCTCCAGCTCCTTGTACTTTGTCATGGAGATGGTGCGGCTGTATGGTATCCCAAGGAAGTGGTCCGTAATATCCAGGCTTCCGATAACATCAAGGTAAAGCCTTTCTTTGGTATCGAAGGACAGCGTCTTCCCGCTTTCTTTAAGGATCTGATCCCTGTAGGCCACCGCCATATCGTAGTAGCTCTTTTTATTCTCGAAGAACTTGTAGCGGATGGTGTAATTTACATTCACGTAGGGGGACTTTACAAGGTAGCTTGTGACGTTTTCGCTGTAAGCCCCGTAAACCTTTGCACTCGTGTACTGCACAGTATCGAATGAGGCGTAGATATAATTTGTTTTGGCGCCTTCATCCCCTGTGCCTGCAAGGCCGGCATATATGAAGGAGGTTTCGGCACCCTCTTCTATTATCGCAAGGAAGCTCTGCTTTTCATCTCCAAGCTCGCCGTAGATAGCGCCAAACACAGGCATCATCAGCTCTTCGCCGTACTCGGACATATAGTAATAATCCGAGAAGAAGTCGTTATCGTAGACTGCGCGTCTGTAGTTTGGAAGGCCGGTCTTGAAGGTGTTAAGCTTAATAAGTGCGCCTGCGCCGTCCGGAACCAGGAAGTAGCCTGTCTCCTGCTGCTTTGGTGTACAGGAACCGAAGTTCGGGAGCACCTTTACATTCTGGAGCACGAAGAAGTCGTTCAGGTTTTCTACTTCATTGCTCGGAACACGTACAACAAGGTCGCCGTCCTTCAGCTGGATGTACATATTGAGCTTGAACCTTGCAACCTGCACTTCCGCGATGGAAAAACCAAAGGTCTTTGCATCATCCTCAAGCATTTCATGGGTGTAGCCCAAAAGCTTTGAAACTTCTATTAGCTGTCTGGAAGCGGAAGCCGGCGGGTTTCCGACGTAAGTCACGGCGTAGCACTCTTCAAGGATGCTTCGGCTGTATACGATGGACAGGGCCAGCTCGTAGCGTTCAAACTCATCTTCCGAGATCTTCCCGTCCTCAAAAAGCTTCTTGATCCCGGGAGCAAAGAACTGCTCGTAGCGTTCAACAGACATCTTCCTGGGGAGATACTCGTAGAAGCGGTTGGATTCGCCTTCGTTAACGTCCATGGAGATCATGACGCCGTTCTCGATCTGCCCGAGGCTGTAGGTGCCTATCTGCGTACAGTAGGTATCCGTGTTCCACTCATAAAGCACATTGTCTTTTCCAAGGTAGCTCAAGGAGAGCAGCGCCGTATCGGCACCTGCCGCAGCGCCCTTAAGGGATGACCGCCATTCGCTGTTTGTCTGGGCGTTCTTGACCCTGAATATCAGGGTTTTGGGATTTATATAGAGCCTCAGATCCCCGTCTTCCCCGACAAGCACTTCATTATCTTCTATCTCTATCGGTGTCGAAACGGTTTTGACCGCATCTTTGGTCCCGTAAAGCGCCCGGCGTTTGATGTTGATCGCCGGAACACCCGCATAAAGGAGCGCAAAAATGCCGAGGGCAAGGACCGCAGCGATCACGCTTATCAGCGCGATCCTTCTGCGTTTCTTTATCTCGTCTTCAAACTGCTTGCGGATATCCTCCGGGATATTTCCGCTCCGCAGCGCTTCTTTTCTCTGTTTTGCGACACTTTGTTTCTTACTTTTCATGAGAATTCCCCACTTAGTTTACTATAACGTCTGCCTGCGTATGAATTCCTTGACCACATCCACTATAAAGCTGAACATCTTTTCCTCGAGCGTCAGGAACAATACGAACACGAAAATGATGATAAATGCTGCGATCGCTGTTACCACCAGGGCCGCAAGGTTTTTGAAGAGCCCGTATTCGTGAGCCACGCAAAGCCCTGCCACCAGCAGGAAGACAAACCAGACAACGCCAACCCCCACTATCATGTTCACGATCATCGCTTCGTCTTCGATAACGTAGTTGCTTAAGAAAACGTAAACGATACGTGAGATGACGTAAGGCACCATGGAATAAGCCGTCACCGTGAAGATGCTGCGCATATTCCCTTTGCCGTTGAAGAGCGTCGTCACGGTCCAGTTGCTGAGGCAGAAAAGGCCGATTATCAGCGTGCTCGACAGGAATATGGAGATACTGTTCATCTCGTGGATGTCATTCAGGTTAAAAATGAAACCCGTGTATTGGTAGGCCGCGCATTCCACCGCGCCGTAAACGGCAATGATGATGAACGCCAGGACAAGGCTGCCCTTGCCCCTGAAGCGGATATCGTAAAAGCCTTCAAAGGGGTGGAAAAGCGAAAGTTTCAGATAATACAGTTTTTCTCGGACAGTGCCGGGTTTGGGCATTTTCGCGAGCTTTTCGGATGCGCTTGACCCTGTCATATCTTCTTTCTCCTTTCCTCAGACCTTTGCAGGCTTTTTATTTGTTTTTTTGAAATACCTTACCTCGGACCAAACAAGAAGCCCGATGAGAAGTACCATGACACCGGCAACGATGAAGAAATACTGTCTGAGCTTATTTCCTCTGTGGCCGTAATACGCTTTGGAGTAATACTCCCTGTTATTGCCCAGTTTGAAGTAGTAGATGGCAGTCTCGTAATCGTCCTTCATAAGGTAGTTCTTGCCGATACCGGTGTAGCCCACCTCATAGTTGGAGTTGAAGGCCACCGCCTTCTCAAAATAGACGAGCGCTTCATCCCAGTTGCCGTTGTAGTACTCTTCGCTGCCACGGAGCATAGTCTCTCCGAAAGCGGTGGGTGCAAGGATGTAAACGCAGCCGAGCATTGAATCCGAAACCACCAGCTTGTTCCCAAGCCACGCTATACCGGTGGGGGACTTAAGCTGCCCCTTGTTGTTACCAAGGCTTCCAAAGGCGTTCAGGAGCTCACCGTCGAAATTGTAGATAAAGATCCTGCCCCTTGCCTTGTCCACAACAGCGTATGTACCGTAATCCGTAACCGCGATGTCAACAAACTGGCTGCTCGTCTCGTTGCCGTTGCTTAAGATGTCGCCGATGAGGAAGGTGTTTCCCGTCTCGCGGATAACGTTCTCGCCCTTGGAATTCAAGCGGAATATCATATCCGATGCCGCAGAGTCGTAGGTTACTGACATTACAAAGCCTTCGCCGTCCACAGCCACATTGTTAAAGGCCGGTGCGAAAATCTTCTTCATCTGGGACTTCTGCTGATCCGTAGCTATGGACTTCCAGAAGTATTCAACATAGTTGACGGTAGGAACGTTTACACCGTAGTAACCGATGAAGCTGCCGTCATTTGCAAGTTCGATAATGCCTTCGTAGCTGGACTGGACCACGATGAAGATCCTGTCCGCCTCGTCCACCGCGATCTTTGAGGGCTTAAAGAGTGTAAGGCCCGTCATTCCCGCAGGCTCCGTGATCTCACGGATGAAAGTGTAGTCCGTAAGGTCCAGGACAAGGACTCTTCCGTTTCCTGTGTCCGCCACATAAAGCTCGTTATTCTTTTCGTGTACAAAGCACCCTTCCGGCGCTCCGAGGATCACCTGGTTCCCATCGGGATCCAGCATGATGGTCCCTTCTTTGTTCCAGATGGTCTTTATGGATTTAAGGAACTTTCCGCTCTCGTCGAAAACATTGACACGGCTGTTCTTCTTATCTGTGATGAAGATCCTGCCGTCGCTTGAAGTGCAGACATCGTCGCAGCTCCCGAAATTAAGGCTTGCGCCGGGGATGCTGTTCGAATCGATGATGCGCTCAAGGATAAAGGCTGCAGGGCTTTCGATCACATTGCGGTAATCGTCGTAGATATAGCTGTCAAACACGTAGCTTGTTCCATCCGCCGCAAAAGCAGTCTCGGGGCCGAAGAACAGGCCGGCCGCCAGCAGCACGGCAGAAAGGATCGCGGTGACAGCGCATATTTTCTTATGTTTTTTTAATTTCCTCATACGCGTCACTCCTTTATACCCGATGTTGCCATTGTTTCAAGGACGTTGCTCTGGGAAATGACAAACACTGCAACAGGAACAAGTACCATTATGAGCGAAACGGCTGAAGCCACACCCGTACGGGAGATACCGCCGCTCACAAGCTGCGAGAGCACGTAGCTTAAGGGTTTGAGTTCTTCTGAATAGATGAACACACCGCCCGTGGTGCCCCACATCTGCTGGAAGCTGAGGATTATAAGTGTTATCCAGGCCGGCTTACACAGCGGCATTACGATCCTCCAGTAGATCATGAACTCGTTTGCGCCGTCTATCTTTGCGGATTCAAGCAGCGCATCCGGGATCTGCACCATGAAGTTCCTCATAAGGAACAGGCCAAGCGTTCCGCCGACAGTCGGAAGGAGCACTGCCCAGTAGGTGTTGATCATTCCGAGCCTGCTCATGATCAGGTAGTTCGGGATAGCCGTAACGGATGTTGAGAACATCAGGGCATACACGATTATCTGGTTCATGGCTTTTGAGCCCGGGAACACATACTTTGCAAGCGGGAAAGCCGCCATGGAGCCAAGGAGCACAGTTCCGCCCGTTCCGAGCCCTGTGATGATCAGGGTGTTGAAAACATAGCGGGCAAGCGGGACATCGAATCCCTCTATTATGTTTTTTAGGTCAAAGAAATTGTTCAGGGTCGGATTGTCAACTGTAAGCTTCGGCGGGAAGATGAAGATCTCGCTGAAAGGCTTGAAGGCACTGACGAATATGTACCAGAGAGGGAAAAGTGAAAACAGTCCGAACAGTCCGAGCAGTATGGTGAGCACAAGGTCGCCACCGAAGCTCCTGTTCTTCCTTCTCAGTTTTCGTCGCGCAAACAGTCTCGCTATCGGGCCTGTCCGTTCTTTTTTAATCTTGCTCATATAAGCCACCACCGTTACTCTCCAAGTTTACGGAGAACTTTCTGAATAAGGATATTGCACAGCATCATGATGAAGAACAGTATCACGGCTATTGTGCAGGCGTATCCAAGTTGATATCTGATATTACCGTAGTCATGCAGGTGGGTGAGGATCGTGTGACCCGCGTAATCCACAGAAGGGAAGCCCACAAGGTCAATGGACAGCTGCGATACCGAAAGGGAGCTGGTTATCTGCATTACGGCACCGAACAAAAGCTGGGGCTTCATGGAAGGGAAAGTGATGAACCACAGCTCCTGCCAGCGGTTCCTGATACCCTCCACCGCAGCCGCCTCGTAAAGTGACTTGTCCACCGTCTGGAGACCTGCGATGAAAGTAAGGAAGCTGACGCCTAAGGACAGCCACAGCTGCACGATCACAAGGATCGGCATGATGTAGCCTGCCGTAGCGAACCACTGGATCGCATCATTTGTGAAGCCAAGCTTCAAAAGCCAGGCGTTTGCCCAGCCGTAGGAGTCCGATGAAAACAGGATCTTCCAGATGAGGTAGGCGTTACCCGAAATTGACGGAGCGTAGAAAACAAGCGTCATTATCGCTCTCGGGATCCTTGGGAGCTCGTTTACAAGCCATGCGAAGATAAAGCACATGATGTAGCTGACGGGCCCCGTAACAATAGCAAAGAACAATGTGTTCTTCACGGCTATCAGGAAGATATCGTCCTCGACGAACAGACTGATATAGTTTGTGAACCCTATAAAGTTCGGGTTGTTCACCATATCGAAGTCGGTAAAGCTGAAGGCTATCGCGATAACCACCGGCAGTACCGTAAATACGATGAATATCAGTCCGAAAGGCAGTATCATCAGGTATTTATATTTGTGTTTTTTCAGGACAGCGCCAAAGGTTTCCCTGTAAACAGGTGTATCAGTCTTCTTACTGTCCAACGTCTTTGCTGCCATAAGCACTCCTAACATTCAGGTCATTCGAGACCCAGCTCATTTCTTTTACGCGTAAGCTCTTTGTTTATCGTCTCAACATTGAGATACAGGCTTTCTCTCGGGTTGCTGTTGTTTGTGATGACTGCCGAGAAGGAATACGAGATCATACGGTTTGTCATGTAGTAACCGGGAACGGCACCAATGCCGGCGGAGTTTGCGATCTGGGCCTGAAGGGCCTTGAGCTCGGCATTGCTCCAGGGGAGCTGCTCCATTACTTTAAGGTTTGCAGTTGCAACCCTGGCTGCGGTACCCATCACGGCTTCTACTGTCCTGCAGTAGTCAAGCTGTGTCTCGGTGCTCATCCACCATTTAATGAACTTCCATGCATTCTCGGGGTTCTTCGCCCTTCGCATGATGACCGTGTCCGCCGTATCGACAAGAACGAGGTTGTTTATGTTTCCGTCCTTGTCAACGGTTCCCGGGATCGAAGTGAAGTTCCATACACCTTTTATTTCGGGTGCGAAGATCTCGAGAGTACAGAACGTGGTGTAATTTGCGATACCGATGGGGATCTCACCTGTTCTGAAGCGGTTCGAGAAATCCACCTGGACGTTCAGGCCGTAGTTTGTGTAAAGGTCTGTGTAGTCCTTAAAGGCTTCCATTGCCTCGTTCGAGCTGAGGCCCGAACTCTTGCCGTAGTCAAGCCCTGTCCCGTTGTAGATATCCCCGCCGTACTGTTGGACGAGAGCCAGGAAGAAACCGATGTTTCCGCTTCCGTCGTTCAAGTAGGCGTTTGGAACGAAGGCGCTGTAATTGTTCTGCTGGAGCGTGGGCAGGAGCTCTATAAACTCTGTCCAGGTCTTCGGAACCCCGACTTCAAGCTCTTTAAGGATATCATCACGGTAGAACATCATCAGGAAGTTGGCGGTCTCGGGAAGCCCGTAAACCCCTCCGTTATAGCTCGATGTCTCCAGTGTGCTCTTCGGGAACACCTCCGTTACCTCGTTGAAATCCGCAAACTGTGTAAGGTCGAGGGTCGCGTTACGCATTGCAAAATCCTGTACAGTGCTCTGCCCAAGGCCTATTACAACGTCCGGGCCGTTACCTGCAAGGGCTGCACGGAGCACAACATCCGCCGGGATCAGCTGGATCTTTACCGGGATATCGTTCTTCGGGGCAAATGTGTTATCCACAAGGTTCTGGATTATCTGGGCCTGTTCCTTGCCGTAGGAGGCAACCCACACCGTGATGGGGTCTCCCGCGCCTTCAGATTCGCCCACTGAATTGTTGTCTATGAAAAATGATGCGAAGAAACGGAGCGTGCCGTTTGCGGCTCCAGCAAAAAAGCCGTCCACCGGTCTTTTAAGCTTTCCTCCGTCGCCAAGCAGTGCAAAACTGTCGAGTTCAAGCGGCATTGCGGAAACCTGTACGATCCAGGTACCCACTGCCGAAATATTATTTTTAAGCTGTGCAAGTTCTTCGATAACAGATTCCGGTTTTTCTGCAAGTCCTGCGGCTTCAATGGCCATTTTCTGCAGGAGGGCCGTGTTCTCGCCCTTTTCACCGGTGATCTTCACTATCTCGTCTACTATCCTTGTAAGCCTTTCGCTCTCGGCCTTCATATTTGTCCTGAATTCCGGAACCTTTTTGTCGATCTCATAATCGATAAAACGGCTCGGCGACTGGCCTGTGAGCTGTATAACGTGAAGATAAGAGGTATTTAAGACCTTAAGGCTTTCCTCGATCTCTGCGAGGATGCTGCCGAAGGGTCCCATGACTACTTCAAGGGAAATGGTGTTCTCGCCTGCTTTCAGGTGGAAAAGGAGGGGCTTTCCGTCGCTCCCCGTAACAATGTAATTGTTCATTTCCGAGGTGTAGTCGAAACCGATGGCGTTTACGTCGCTGTAAGGAACCTCTCCGTTCACCCACAGCCTCCTGTAGCTTGTTACGCCACGGTTTGTGTTCTGGCGGCCCTTGAAGGATATCTCGTAAAGGCCTTCCTTTTCGACGGAAACTGTCCACGAAACTGTGTCGCCGGGATATTCCCAGGAGCCTCCGCCTATGGTGTTGTATCTGTTGTAATATGCGTGGTACGGAACAACAAGGCTGTCCGTGTGGTTTTTCTGGACTGAGATGGAGGTTTCGCTCTTGTGAACGGAAATAACCCCGTCTCCCTTGCGCTCTGCCTGCATTACCAGGGTGTCCCCGGTATATGTGTCGTACTGTGACTTTAAGGAGCCTATCACATCGGCGTAGGCCGACGGAGTCTTGTAAGCCTCAAAAGAGATGGCTATATACTCAAGGGGCTCTTTTACTGTCTCAAAGGAAAGTGTGTGCTCTCCCGCTTCAAGGTAAAACAGGAGCGGCGCATTGTTCCTTCGTTCCGAATCCTCTAAGAACCACTCCTTCTCAGAAAAAACTTCAAATGAATCCGGACGGAGCTCATTGCCCTTCTTCGTCTGGATGTCGTAGTCCTCCCACCAGCGGCTTATAACAATCCTGTTGCAT
>JAGDCQ010000269.1 GCA_017958465.1 Lachnospiraceae bacterium | reverse complement strand
GTGAGCCACGAGGATATCGCGGACTCCAGGTGGTACACGGGCTCCGGCATCGAAAGGGAGGTAAAACTCCTTATCCAGCCTAAAGTGCGGGAATGTGTGAAGGAAAGGGTGTTCAGGGTAAAGAGTATCGAGGGCGGCAAAGCCATTATCGAGACCGAACACCTTCTTGTAAACGGCGAGGACAGGGAAGTGGCTTACAGGCTTACTGAGTCTGTTGGCGGGCAAACGCTTGCAACTGCGGAAGGGCGGCTCAAAGCCTGCGAAAGCGCGGTAAAGACACTTACCTTCACTGCTGAGGGCTTTGACCTCTGGTCGCCGGATTTGCCCTGCCTTTCAAAGTGGACCACCACTGTGGAGAGCGAAGGGAAAAAGGACGAAAACAGCTGTGATATCGGCTTTGTTGCTACATGCTTTGACCCGGACAAAGGGTTCTTCTGCAACGGGGAGTCCATGAAGATCAAGGGCGTTTGCCTCCATGAGGATGCGGGCAGCTTTGGAAACGCAGTTCCGAAAAACGTCTTGAAGAGGCGCCTTGAAAAGCTTAAAAAGATGGGCGCAAACGCAGTCAGGATGAGCCACAACCCGCACTCGGAGCAGTTTTATGAGCTTTGCGACGAGCTCGGATTTTTCGTTATCGACGAGATCTTTGACGAGTGGGAAGGACCAAAGAACAAGTGGTGGCAGGGGCATAACGTTTATCCGCCCAAGCACCAGGGGTATTATCTCGACTACCCCGCATGGCATGAGAAGGATGTGGAGGCCTTTGTAAAGGCAAGGCGCAACCACCCTTCCGTTATCATGTGGAGCATAGGCAACGAGATCGACTATCCGAACGACCCTTACTGCCACAAGAGCTTCCTTGAGATGACGGGTAACAACGACGCAGGCAAGCCCTCGAGGGAGAAGCAGTACGATCCGGAGAAACCTGACGCCAAGAGGCTTGTGGCCCTGGCAAAGGAGCTTACGGCGCTTGTGAAAAAGTACGACACGACAAGGCCTGTTTCCCTTGCGTCGGCTTTCCCCGAGCTTTCCTCCAACACAGGCCTTTTCGACTGTCTTGATGTGATCGGCTACAACTATAAAGAGCAGTTTTACGCTGCGGACCACAAGAGGTTCCCGGACCAGCCTATCTTTGGCAGCGAAAACGGGCATGACTACAGGCAGTGGCGCGCAGTTACCGATAACGACTATATTTCCGGGCAGTGCCTGTGGACAGGCATCGATTACCTTGGGGAAACCTCGGGCTGGCCGGAGCACGGCTCAAGGGCCGGGCACCTTACCACGGCGGGCTTTGAAAAACCTGACTATTACCTTAGAAAGAGCTTCTGGGACGCAAAGGAGCCTTTTGTGAAGCTTGCTACCTGCAAGAAGGACACTCCGGGCTGGATGGAGCTGCGCAAATTCTCCTGGAAGTACGGGCAGGGCGAGGAAGTGAAGGTTGAAGCCTACTCTAACCTTGAGGACGTAGAAATCTTCCTTAACGGAAAGTCCCTTGGAAAGCCAAAGAGAGACGAGATGGGCAAGTTTTCACTCGTAGTGCCTTTCGAAGCCGGGGAGCTTAAGGCTGTTGCAAAGGGAGAGGGCAGTGTCTTTGAAGACGCGCTCCTCACCGCGAGCGAAGGCACAAAGATCACTGCAAGGCTTTTGGAGGACAGCCTTCCTGCGGACGGCGTTTCCTACGGCCAGATAGAGGTCTCTGTGCTTGACGCAGAGGGAAAGATCGCAGCGGATGCTGCTGTCCCCGTGTCAGCAGAGGCTGAGGGCGGGCTTGTGATCGCCCATATGGATAACGGGAACCTTGCAGATACTACGGACTATACATCAAACAGCCGCACCACACACGGCGGCAGGCTCATGATCTATGTAAGATCCGGGGAGGAGTCCGGCGACTGTAAAGTTACGATAGACAGCCCTCTTGGCAGGCTTTTGGTGCCTGTAAGGCTGGTTTGATAGAGCGACACTGATAGACAAACATGGCACATCAGGCTGTTTTTAAGGCAGAGAAAGATGGAAGACTATGCCGACTGTTTACACTATTCCGCCAAAAACATATTTTGAGATAGCTTCTTTAGGATACCTGCTTGTTCTGTATCTGATCTCTTTTAATGACCCGAACCGCAAAAGGTTCAGGTCCTACAAGCTGTTTAGGGCCCTCGAGATCAATATGCTCCTGGCCCTCCTTGTAAGCGTGCTCACATACGTTTTTGCCTATCCGGAGCTTGGCACCCCCATATTCATCTGCACAATCCTCAGGACCATGGACTCCATCATGTGCGTTATGGCCTCAAGAGTTTTCGCCATCTACCTGCTGGAGTCGGTAGACAGCGGGAAAAGCCTGAAGGTCATCGGGACCGTCGGAAACGTGATCTTTGCGGTATATATAGGGCTTATGCTCCTTAACCTGCCGCTTAAGTTCATCCTCTGGTATACGCCTGAGGGCGTGTATATGCACGGAGCCCTGTTCGTGCCGATAGTCTTTATGCCGCCTGTTTACTACCTTGCAAGCGGCATCGTGATGCTCATAATCCGAATGAACCTTTTAGGCCCAAGAGAGCGTGTCGCGCTGTCTGCGGCCTCCATAATAACGCTTCTCGGAACCATCGTGCAGGCTCTGACAGACGGAAAACTCCTGCTTTCCCTGCCGTTTGGCGCAGTGGGCATTTTTGTGCTGTACTTTTCCCTTGAGACCTCCGACTACCACCAGCTTGTAACGAGCAACGAAAAGCTGATCATAGCCGAGCAGGACGCCATCAAGGCAAACCGCGCAAAGAGCGACTTCCTGGCAAGCATGTCCCACGAGATCAGGACCCCGCTCAACGCTGTCCTTGGCATGGACGAGCTCATACTCGGGGAGATACAGCCGGAAGCCGGGATCACGCCTGAAACGGCGGCCCAGATCCGGGAATACGCGGTAAACATCAAGGATGCGGGGCAGATACTGCTTTCCGTCATCAACGATATCCTGGACCTTACAAAGATCGAGTCCGGCAAGATGGAGATAAAAGCGGCGCAGTATTCGCTCCGCACACTGACCGGCGACATTGACACACTGATCCGCCTGAAAGCCGAGCAAAAGGACCTTACTTACATCCAGAACATCGATCCTTCCATCCCGGACCGCCTTGTGGGCGACGAGCTGAGGATCAGACAGATAATGATCAACCTCCTGAACAATGCCGTAAAATACACGGATTCAGGGGAGGTGCGCCTGGAGATCGAATCCCGTGAGCTTTCCGAAGATTCCGTGGAGCTCTGCATAAGCGTGAAGGACACCGGCATAGGGATACGGAGCGAGGATATCCCTCATATTTTCGGCAATTTCAAGAGGCTTGACGAGGAGCACAACCACAGGATAGAAGGGACGGGCCTCGGGCTTTCCATCGTGAAGCGTATGACCGAGATGATGAACGGCCGCGTGGACGTCGAAAGCGAATACGGGAAAGGCTCTGTTTTCACGGTGCGGATCCCCCAGACCATGGACCGGAAGGAGACGGAAGAAGGCAACGGCGAAAGCCGGGAAAACGCAGGCAGGATCACGTCTTTTAGTACTCCGGACTGCGTATATCTTGTAGTTGACGACAACAGGCTGAACCTGTTCGTTGCAACGAGGTTCATGGACGAGCTTGGCGGAACTACGGAGACTGCTGCAAGCGGCCCCGAGGCGCTCCAGAAGATGCGGGAAAAGAAGTACGACATGATCTTCATGGACCACATGATGCCCGGGATGAACGGGGTCGAGACCCTGAAAGCGTCGCTTAAGGACGCGGAAAACAAAAACAAAGACACGCCCATGCTCATGATCACTGCAAACGCCTTAAACGGCGTAAAGGAAGAATATCTGCAGTACGGCTTTACGGATTACCTGAGTAAGCCTCTGGATATCAACGAGCTTAAAAGGACGGTGCTCCTCCACCTTCCGAAGGGAAAAGTAAAGGTGAAGGGCTGAAAAACTGCCTGAAATGAACCCGCGCTTAAAAAAACGCGGGTTTTGTGAAAAAAACCTTTGATTTTCCGACAAAAGTTGCTATTATAGTTTTTATGTAATAAAAAACGGAGGAATATGATGAGAACTAAAATCAGAGAGCTGTTCAGAAACACATCCGAACATGCTTCCAAAGAAGTGACCATCTGCGCTTGGGTACGTACGAACCGCGCACAGGCACAGTTTGGATTCCTTAACGTGAACGACGGGTCTTTTTTTGAAAACCTTCAGGTTGTTTACGAGAAGGAACTTAGTAATTTTGATGACATCTCCAAGATAAGAGTGGGAGCCAGTGTTGAAGTTGTGGGTACTCTTGTGCTCACGCCTCAGAACAAGCAGGCTTTTGAATTAAAGGCTTCAAGGGTGACGCTTCTTGGCGATTGCCCCGAAAACTACCCGATCCAGCCCAAACGCCATACCAGAGAGTATCTGCGCACCGTTGCGCACCTGCGCCCCAGGACGAACCTGTTTTCCGCAGTGTTCAGAGTGCGCTCTGTAGCAGCTATGGCCATCCACACCTACTTCCAGGACAGGGGTTACGTTTACGTTCACACCCCGCTGATCACAGGTGCGGACTGCGAAGGCTCGGACCAGATGTTCAAGATCACAACGCTCAATATGAATGATCTGCCGCTCACCGAGGACGGGAAGGTGGACTTCTCCAAGGATCTTTTCGGAAAGCAGGCGTTTATCACCGGTTCCGGACAGCTCCAGGGCGAGACCTTTGCCATGGCTTACGGCGATATCTACACATTCGGCCCTACCTTCAGGACCGAGAATTCAAACACCCAGACACACGCAAACGAGTTCTGGATGATCGAGCCCGAGATGGCTTTCTGCGACCTTGAAGGCCTTATGGACATCGAGGAAGAGATGTTAAAGTTTGTTGTGAAGTACGTTATGGACAGGTGCCCGGAAGAGATAGATTTCTGCGACAAGTTCGTTTCAAACGGCCTGAAAGACAAGCTTAACGGCATCATCAACGCCAAGTTCACAAGGATCTCGCACCACGACGTTATCGACATCCTGAAAAAGGCCGATGTTAAGTGGGAGTTTGAGCCGGACTACGGCGAGGACATCGCAAAAGAGCACGAGAAATACATTGTTGAATACTTCAAGGGCCCTGTTTTTGTTACGGACTGGCCTAAGGATATTAAGGCATACTACATGAAAGTAAACCCCGACAACTCCACCGTTGCGGCTGTAGACCTGCTTGTTCCCCAGGCCGGCGAGCTTATGGGCGGCAGCCAGAGGGAAGAAAACCTGGACGTCCTCATCAAGAGGATGGACGAGATGGGTGTTGATAAAGAGGGCATCGACTGGTACCTT
>JAGDCQ010000268.1 GCA_017958465.1 Lachnospiraceae bacterium | reverse complement strand
TCGACAGGAAAGCCTTCTCAAAGCTTAAGTGCGGCACCACAAAGAATCCGAGCAAATCCACGGCACTTGCCCTTGCGGTGGCCCTGGAGCTCGACCTTGACGACACAAAGGACCTTCTTGCAAGGGCCGGCTTTGCGCTGTCCCCCTGCAGCAAGCAGGATGTCATCGTCCGGTATTTCATTGAAAGAGAAGCTTACGACATATATGAGATAAATATAGCGCTCTTCGAGCACGGAGAAAAGCTCCTTGGAAACCAGGCTTCTTAAATGTCGCCCGGCAAGTGACCAAAGGGAGGAAAGTTTTCGGTATCATTACCTCAGAAACAAGCAAAAAGCTTGAAAACGGAGGTAAAAACCATGAGAGAAAACTTGACAGAACTTGTATTTATCCTTGACAGGAGCGGCTCTATGAGCGGGCTCGAGTCCGACACCATCGGCGGTTTCAATTCCCTTATCGCAAAGCAGCAGAAGGAAGATGGCGAGGCCATCGTCTCCACAGTCCTTTTTGATGATGTGACGGATGTTATCCACGACAGGGTGCCCATCGGCGATGTAAAGAAGCTGACGGAAGAGGAGTATTATGTCCGCGGCTGCACGGCGCTTCTTGACGCGGTTGGCGGAGCTATCAACCACATCGGCAACGTCCACAAGTACGCGAGGGAAGAGGACAGGCCGGCAAAGACGCTGTTCGTGATTACCACCGACGGCCTTGAAAACGCAAGCAGGGAGTACTCTTTCAAGGATGTGAAGAGGATGATCGAGCGTCAGAAAGAGAAGTATAACTGGGAGTTCCTGTTCCTCGGCGCAAATATCGACGCCATCGAAGTTGCGGGAAACATGGGCATAAGCAGGGACAGAGCAGCCAACTACAACTGTGACGAGGCCGGAACGGCGCTGAACTACCGGGTCCTTGAGGCTGCTGTCACAAGAGTGAGAAAGTGCAAGACAAGCGCGGATATGGCCGTGGCTTTTTCGGACGGCGCCTGGAAAGCAGAGATCGACCGTGACTTTGCAAAACGCGGCAAGAACGATAAAAAGAGGGCAAAGTGATGATAGGAGCAATACTCGGCGACATTGTGGGAAGTAATACAGGAATAACAAATAAAAACACGTAAAGGAGGTTCCATATGCCACACGTAGAGATCAAGTGCTATCCCGGCAGGACCGAAGAACAAAAGAAAGAGTGCGCAAAGGCCGTAACACAGGCCATTGCCGAAACCATGGGCTGCAGTACCACGAGCGTTTCTGTTGCCATCAAGGAAGTGGCCCAGGCCGACTGGAAAGAGCAGGTCTGGGATGCACAGATCAAAAAGGACGAACAGCTCCTTTACAAAAAGCCGGAATACACCTGCGATTAAACTAAACCGGCAGCCGACCTGTCTTTGCAAGGCCTGCTGCCGGTTTCTGTGCTTTATTTAAGCTTCTTTAACTCCTCAACAAGCCAAGGTATGGTGGCCTCAAAGTTTACGCCATACCATGGGTTCTTGGGGTCTTTCAGTGTTTCTGCGATGGTGAGCGCAGTGTAGTCCGCAGCCACCTTAAGGGCGTTTGTCCTGTCTATACCGAGTACGAAAGCGCCTGCCAGCACGCTTGAGAAGATGTCTCCCGTGCCGTGGTAGGCTTTCGGGACTCTGTCGTTCTGATAATGGAAAAACTCCTTCTTTTCCGCGTTGTAGCCCATAGCGCCTGTCTTTCCATCAGTTAGCGAGACGCCTGTAAGTATCGGAGTCTTTGTCCCGATCTTAGCAAGGGCAAGGAGCAGCTCCTTTACGTATTCTTCGCTGTAAGTTTCCTTGTATGGAAGGCCTGTAAGGTATGCGGCTTCCGTGATGTTGGGGTCCGCAATATCCGCAACCGCGCAAAGGTCCGCGTTTTTCTTGGCGTAATGCTCGTTAAAGGCAGGGTAGAGCTTTCCGTTGTCACCCATAGCAGGGTCCACGAACACAAGCGTGTTCTCGTTTCTGAAGGTCTCAATGATGTTGATGACGGTATCGATCTCTTCCTCGGTGCCAAGGTACCCTGTGTAGATGGCGTCGAAGGTGATGCCTTCCTGCTTCCAGTGGTCCGTAATGGGCTTAAGCTGGTCCGACAGGTCCTTCCAGGTGAAGCCCTTGAACAGCGTGTGGGTGCTGAGGACTGCCGAGGGAAGGATGACTGTTTCGATCCCCATAGACGACAGCAGGGGCAGAGCCACTGTCAGCGAGCATTTTCCAAAGCAGGAGATATCCTGGATCGTAAGTATTCTTTTCATTGTTTGTTTCCTCCGTTTTGATAATTTCTTTTGCCAAAGATGGCTGTTCCCACGCGGATCATTGTGGCGCCTTCTTCTATTGCAACCTGATAGTCGCCTGTCATCCCCATGGAAAGGACGGGCTTGCCTGTTTCCTCTACATCCAGCAGCTTTTTCGCTTTCAGGCCCTCTGCAAGGTTTTTAAGCTCACGAAAGTACACTCTGTTTGTCTCGGCGTTTTCCGTAAGCGGTGCGGAAGTCATAAGGCCAAGGACCTTAACGTGCGGAAAAGCTGATATTTCACGGGCTGCGGGCTCTAAGCTTTCGGGATCGAACCCGAATTTGCTTTCCTCCCTTGCAATGTTTACTTCAAGGAGGATCCGGACATCAAGCTCCTTCTTTGCGGCTTCTTTTTCTATCTGCGCCGCAAGTGGCACGGAATCCACAGAGTGGATAAGGGCTGTCCGCCCCACAAGGTATTTCACCTTGTTTTTCTGAAGATGGCCGATCATATGCCATTCTATGGGCTTTTTTGCCCCGGAGCTTTCGTTTTCCTCTATCTTTTCCATCAATTCCTGGACGTAATTCTCGCCAAACGCTGTTGCACCTGAATCCAGAGCCTCCAATATGTCGGAAAAAGGCTTTGTCTTGCTTACAGCGATAAGGGTCACATCCCCGGGATCCCGCCCGGCCCTTTCGCATGCGGCTTTTATCGCGCTGCGCACGCGGCTTATATTTTCCGAAATACTGATACTACAGTTTTCTTCGCTGTTCATGGATCCACCCTCTTTTAGCGTTTTACAGGCCCGGGCACCGATATGCCTTGACTTGATATTGACGATAGTATATATTTAGAGTGGCTATATTAAAAGAGCCAGAATGTGAGAATTTTATAATACCAGATGAAAAGAGAAAAACCAAATTACATCAGTTTATATGAGACTCTTCGCGAGGAGATAATCCGCGGAGTATGGCCTTTTGGCAGCCGTATGCCCTCCCGCAGGGTGCTGGCGGTAGAGCGGGGGTTGAGTGCAGTTACTGTTGAGCACAGCTACGACATCCTAAGCCAGGAGGGCTACATTGAACCCAGGGCCAGGAGCGGTTATTATGTGGTTTTCCGCAGGGACGACGGCTTTGCCCAAACTACAGCTGCGGAACCCCCGGTAAAGAGCGCTTCCTTTGTGCCACAAGAGACTTCTTTCCCGTTTCCGACCCTTGCAAGAGCAGTGCGAAAAGTACTTAGCGAAGAGGGAGAGGCTTTGCTCCTCCGTTCGCCTTCAAGGGGCGTGGAGCGGCTTAGAGAGGCCATTTCCGGGTATCTTGCCCGCAACCGCGGGATGACTGTGACACCGGATCAGATCGTTATCGGCTCCGGCGCAGAGTACCTCTACGGCCTTGTGGTGGAGCTCCTTGGGCGTGAACGCACCTACGCCATCGAAGCCCCGTCCTATGAAAAGATAGAGCAGGTTTACCGCTCAAGGGATGTAAAAGTGGAGATGCTGCCCCTCGGAAGCAAAGGTATCCGTTCTGATGCACTTGCGGCCGCTACCGCATCGGTGCTCCACATCACCCCTTACCGCAGCTTTCCAAGCGGCGTTACGGCCGATGTTTCAAAGCGCAGGGAGTACCTTAGGTGGGGCGAGGAGCCGGGGAGGTTTATTGTCGAGGACGATTTCGAGTCCGAGTTCTCGCTTCTTAGAAAGCCCGAGGAAACCGTGTTTTCCAATGCGAGGAGCCATAATGTCATTTATCTTAACACTTTCTCGCGCACTGTGTCCCCGGCCCTGCGTGCGGGATATATGGTGCTGCCAGAGCAGCTTGTTCCTGCGTTTGCGGAGAAGCTTGGGTTTTATTCCTGCACTGTGCCGACGCTTGAGCAGTACTTGTTATGCGAACTTATCGAAAGCGGCGACTTTGAGCGGCACATCAACCGCATCCGGCGAAAGATGCGGCGGACGGGCGCAGATCCTGAATAAATCCGAATTGATCCGAATAGATC
>JAGDCQ010000267.1 GCA_017958465.1 Lachnospiraceae bacterium | reverse complement strand
GGTCACGTTGTAACGCATGCAGCCGGTGAGGCAGAGCATGGATACAAGCAGGATAGCTGCGATTCTTCTGATCTTTTTCATTTCAAACTTCCCCTCTGTGGCCTGCAGGACAGCAGGCGCACAGTTCCCTTTTTCTGTTATGGATTAAGAATAAGCGAATATGCCGTGAAAAGCAAGTTTTTTTTTGCTATGTTTTTCACAAAAAGAAAGGGGTGCGGGCAGAACCGCCTCTTGTCATACTCGAAAGTCATGGATATAATAGGGACAGGGAGGCTGTCCGGGCGTTTGGAAGTAGCTTATTTGTCCCGGGGCCGGAAAGGTAAAGAAATGATCGAAGAACTTGTAAAGAAAAACAGGAGCTACCGCGGCTTTGACGAAAGTGTAAAGGTAGAGGAGTCGGTTTTAAGAGAGCTTGTGGAGCTTACAAGGTACACGGCGTCCGGCGCCAACCTCCAGCCGCTCAAATACAGGATCGTATGTGACAAAGCTGAGACCGACAGGCTAAACGGTGTTACGAGATGGGCTAAGATGCTAAAGGACGTTACCCTGCCGCACGAGGGACACTTCCCGGTGGCGTATATCGCCATTTGCGTGGATACAGGCCTTTGCGCAAATCCGGATGCCCCGGCCACCGATATCGGCATAGTTGCCCAGACCATATTGCTTGCGGCCGTTGAAAAGGGCCTTGGCGGCTGTATGCTCGGGAATTTCGATAAGGCGGAGGTTTCGGACATCCTGAAGCTTGATGCTGCCTTCGTTCCAAAGCTCCTCATAGCAATCGGAAAGCCGGACGAGACCGTAAAAATAGTGGATGTCATAGGCGATACAAAGTATTACCGCGACAGCAACGACACCCACTTCGTTCCGAAAAGAAGTCTTGAAGAAATTCTTATCTGAGAAAAACCTGATACTATGAACTGACCGGGGGCAACCCCGGTTTTTTATTTGCTGCCCATAAGGGCTTCGAGGGACTCCTGGGCGAGCTTTAACCCTTCGCTCACGCTTATGGATCCGTCCATCATCTTTTTCATCTCGGCACCGAGGATGGCGTAAAACCTGGGCCATTCACGGATCACAGGCCTGTATATGCCGTTTTCGAGAGCAGTGCATATTGTCTCGAAATGAGGCTCCTGTTCAAGGACTGCAGGGTCCTTGAGCACAGAGTAACGGCAGGGCACGCCGCCTACTGCCACCGTTTTTTTCTGCACTTCCTTGTCCATAAGGTAAGACAGCAACTTGCAGGCGGATTCTTTATGGGTCGACTTTTCGGGGATCCCAAGGGTCCAGATACCGTAAATGTTGGAATTGAAGTTCCTGCTTTCTTCCGCCCTCTTCCCGGGGAAGGGGATGTAATCCGAGTTTTTGCTGGTCTCGGGGTTGAACCAGCCCGGCCAGCCCACTGCAGCCAGCTGTTTTCCGGCCTCAATATCCTGTATGAGATTCTCTTTGGAAAGGGGAGCACCGGTCTTGCAAAGCTCGATGTAGAACTCCATGGCGCGGGTAAACTCGAAGGTGTTGACGGTGGGGCGGTTGTTGTCGTCGATCACCCAGCCGCCGAAGGCCCTAAGTATCGGGAGGAAATCCACAACTATATCATTTTCGGTATCGCCTCTGTAGACAAACCCGCCGAGGCCCTTTTGTGAAGCCTGTTTGCAGAATCCAAGGAGGGCGTCGAGGGAAGTGATGCTGTTCGGGTCCACGCCCACAGCCTTTGCACTTTCGGCGTTGAAAAGCATTACGGTAACGTTGCCGTAGTAGGGCGCAAGATAGGTTTTGCCGTCCTTTACACAGATGGTGGTAGTTGCGGATATTATGTCGTCGTCCAGCATATATCCGAGCGCGCTAAGATCGGTCAGGACGTTTTCGTTAATGAATTCCATTACCCAGGAACCGTCGACCATGCAAAGGTCGTAGGAAGCGCCTTTTTTGGAGGGAGCGCTGAGAAGGACAGAGTGAAGCTCGTCCTCGGAAAGCTCCACAACTTCGCATTGTACATTGTTCAAGGCCTCGAAATCGTCAAGGCAGTATTTTACGACATCAGAATAAGTGCCGGCGCGCAGAGCCAGCACGAGCTTTTCTTTCTGTTTGCTGCCGCAGCCTGCCAAAGGGAGCAGCATGCAAAAGACCAATGCGAGAGCTATAATCCTCTTTTTCATCTTTGCCTCCGGAAAACGGGTTGTACCCCGGATGATCCTAATACACTGATCATATTATATCTCTTTTGTCTTTCTGTTTCAACGATTTATCAAAATCCCGACCCGGGGGACGGTTCTCTGGGTCGGATTTCTTTTTTGAAACCCTGAGTAATTTTGCTTTCTCCTGCAACTAACAAATGAACGAAATAATCCCGCCTGCGACGCGGGGCGATTAAGGAGACGTATATGAAGGGAAAGAAACTTGCAAGAGGGTTGAAAAAGGTTCTGTGCATGGCGATAGTGACTGTTCTGGTCTCTACGCATGTGTGCATGGTCCTGGCAGAGGGGACGACTGAGGCTGCTACTATCGGCAGCGGACGGGCGATCCTGGAACTTGATAAAACGAAGCCTGCAGATTTCGATAAGTACAATACGAATGTGTACGGTACAAGTGCTGACGATAAGGATCCGTTCCTGCTGGCAGAGCAGAACGAGCTGCTTATCTACAGGGCAGATGAAAAAACTGCCAATGCCTGGATACTTGATAATTTCAGTACGCAGGTAGTAGCTGTCGACAAAAAAGGCAGCTGGATGAAGAGTGCAAACCTGAAGAATACCTCGTATTCGGCATTAGATACGGGCGATCTTGGTAACGGTTCGGAATTCCGTTATGTTCAGGGCATCGGCTACGATCCCACGGGGTCGGGGCGCAAGGATCATGTGGCATTTATCGGCTATAGTCCGATCCGTAAGGCGTTCTTTGTTGAGGTTAAGGATTTAAAGAAAGGGACCTTTTATGTAACTGAACTTACAACGGCAGCATGGATAGAGTCCAATGGCAATCCCCATCCTTTTGAAGTCGAGAATTACCTGTCTATCACCGCAGGCGATTATGATGATGACAATAAGGATACCCTCATTGTCTATGCCGCAGGCGATAGAATCGCAAAGATATACGAGATCTCGATCTCCGGCTATGATCTGGTGGTGAAAGAAGCAATAGATCTTGATGATTACCTTGTTTATAAAGACTGGAAGAAGACTGATGATACGAAGAAGAAACCTGTCGTATCCCTTACTACCGGCGATTTCGACGGCGACGGTGTTGATGAGTTTGCATACTCCGCGGGCTTTTACAATGCGTCTGCAAGTGCGGAGGCCGGCTGGAACGGCCAGTTTGGCGATTCTATGAAGCATTTCGCATCTTATGTACAGATAGTGGAATACAAGGCAGTTTCGGGAACCGACGAAAACGGTCAGCCCAAGAAGCCTTGGGCTCCCGGCGATCCTATATGGATGTTTGACAGGAAGGATAAAGTCGGACAGCAGGATTCAAGGACAACATATTTGTTTACAGTAATGCACGCCGCATCCGTTACGGCGGCTGATACAGACGGCGATGGAGCTGATGAGATCGTAGCATGCGGCTACAAGTCGGACCCGAAAGTAGATTATATAAACGGCAAATGGGACACAGTATATAATGTCTGTGACTGGGATCAGAAAAACTACGCAGTATCAGTGATAAGCCACAACTCCGGTAATTCATACCAAAAGTCCGATATCATCGCACTGGGCATGAGTGATTTCTACATTAAGCAGTTTGGCGGAACAAAAACAGATACGGGTTATAACGATAAAAGATTCGTTTTCCCGAAGATCTCTTTGGCAGCAGGCAAGGTTAACGGTGACAAGGCTGCTGAAATAGTGTTTGTGGACGGCGTTCTTTACAGCTTTGAAAGCGGTACGGCTCAGAATGTTTTTACTCCCAATATCATGACAGAGACCTTCACCACAGTAATGAACTCACAAACAAACAGTTCGGAAGTAATGTATGTCGGAAGTGTTGCAGCTGGAAACTTTGACAACAACGATGCCGGACGCGAGCAGTTTGCTTATACTCTGTGGTTCATGGAAAGCGGCGACCACAAGAACAATTTCGCTTATCTCGATATCATCGGCGGTGTTGAATATGAGGATGAATACAAAGACGGCGAACTCGTTAATTATGGCACCGTAAAGACCTACGGACAGACCTATATGCGCGATGGATCCGACAACAATTTCTGGTCCGATGCCGAAAAATCTTCAAAACTTACCGGCAATACCCGACAGTCAGCTGTTGCGGTTCCTGTAACTGTGGACGTTGATGATGACGGTTTGCTCGCTAAATTCGAAGGCACATACTATGCATACAGCGATCCGGAGGTTTTGGCGGTTCTTCAGGCTGCGCCTTATTATGAGGAACTTGACAATGTGGGTGCAACATCCTTTACCCTCACCAATGGCTATGGAATCTCGCATTCCAAGGGCTGGGAGATCGGTTTTGGTGTAGGTGTCGCAGCAGAATTCCAGATCACACACTTTAAGGTGGGATTTGAAGTCGGCACCACACATTCTTTCTCAAAGAACTACACGGATTCTTACACAGTATCCCAGAGCTCTACTATAGAAGCATCAGATAAGAGCGTTGTAGTCATAACCAGAATACCCGTAATGATCTACAATTATCTGATTCAGAACCCGACAACAAAGCAGTGGACGGAGCGTTTTACAGTGTCTGTTCCGCTCACTCCGACCCTGTTCTCCCTTACGATAGACGAATACAATGGTTTTGTTGACACTTATAACAACGCTATCAAGGATGGTGTAAAACTGCGCAAGATCAACGATGTTGAGGCAGGCGAGCCTTTGGACCTTCCTTTGGATCATGAGGGAGACCCTTATCAGTACTGGAACAACTGGAATGATTGCGGCGGAAAAAAACTCTCCCGTGACACATACCGTCTTGATAAGAGCAATACAACGACAGAATCCGAATGGGAGTCTGAGACCGAGTTTGAAGAGGAATACAGCCACTCTCACGGCATGCACTTTGGCCTGACGATACAGGGCGGTATAGGCGACGGTTCGACCGGAGGAGCATTGGAAGTCTGGGTAGGCGCTTATGCAGAACTGGACGTAAACTGGACTTTTGGAATTACAAAAACCACATTCAGCGGAGTGACCGTTGCCGGCGAGGTTCAGAACATAACAACAGACGACGGGGATTACGAATTTTACTGGGATTTCGGTACATGGGGCAGAAAACTCACTGACGAAAAAGATGCACCGGATGTTCCTTTCTACGGATACAGGGTAGACAGGCAGAAGGCTCCCGCAAAGCCTGTCGAAGACCTGAAGGCTGAGTTCGATACAAACGAAGACGGCGAAATGGTAGTAGTTCTGACCTGGAAGGACGGCGGTACTGCGGAGAGGCCTACCGGAAGCTTTGTTGTGTACCAGTATCAGGATAATGGCAGTGCTGTTCCTGTTAAGGAGATAAGTACAAATGATGCCGCTTACGTGATCACGAATGAAAAAGGCGAGCGCGTTTACCGCTATGTGTTTGATGCCATTGACGGAAGGTCGGTATATCAGTTCGCTGTTAACGCGAAGGGCAACGGTACTTCGACCACTGTGACCGAGACCGCTTCGAAGTCGACTGTTTATGCTTATGTTGAAACAAAAGCGATCTATGCTATAGAATTTACAGGCTCAAACGGCCTTACAGACACTTACACCATCAGCTACACGGACGGCACCGTAAGCTACCTGTACGTTAAGAACGGCGTTGGTATTACAAGTTTTGAAAAGACCGGCACCAACGGCCTTGAAGACACCTATAAAATAACCTACTCCGACGGAAGCTCGAAAACCATCACCGTCATGAACGGTAAAGACGGTGAAAAGGGCGAAAAAGGCGAGACCGGCGCCCAAGGCGAGAAGGGCGAGAAAGGTGAAACCGGAGCCCAAGGCGAGAAGGGCGAAAAATGTGAGACCGGAGCCCAAGGCGAAAAGGGCGATAAAGGTGAGACCGGCACCCAAGGCGAAAAAGGCGAGAAAGGTGAGACCGGCGCCCAGGGCGAAAAAGGTGACAAGGGTGACAAAGGCGAACCCGGAAGAAACGGTGCTGACGGCAGGGATGGCAAAGACGGCCTGAACGGCAAGGACGGCGCAGACGGCAAAGACGGCCTGAACGGTAAGGACGGAATTGACGGAAAGAACGGAGCAGACGGCAAAGACGGCAAGGATGGAGTTGACGGCGTTGGTGTAACGAATGTTACGATCACGGACGGAAACCTCATCATCACGCTTTCCGACGGAAAAGTCATCAACGCGGGACGCATCCCTGTTGAAAACCACGTAACGATACCTTCGGGCGATGCCAAGTCCTTCTACTTTAACACATCGGGATCGGACATCACAAAAGTTACGATCAACGGCCGTGAGATCGAAAAGGGCAGCTATGAGGTTGAAACCTACGGCGAAGGCGCGCTTGTTACGATCGAGGAAGAAACTATCCCGCTTTCCGGCGCAGAGATCAAGGTTGAGACTAAGACCGGAACAGAGACCGTAAAAGTCCAGCCGCAGAACAACAGCAACAACAATAGCAAAAACAGCAACAACAATACCGGCAACAGTGTTCCCTGGTGGGTGATCTACATACTCATCGGCCTGAACGTTCTTACCGGCGGTGTTGCGGTCCTTGCGCTCGCAAAGAAAAACAAATAAAGACAGGCTCAGGGTTTATTGAAGTCCTTACGATACCGCATCGGCGTTGTGCCGGTGCGGTTTTTGAATCCCGCGATAAATGCTGCGCTGTCGGAAAACCCGCATTTTGCGGCTATCTCGGCCACGGTGTCTGAGGAAAGTGCCAGCATGCGCTTGGCTTCCGCTATACGGCGGTTTATGAGATATGTGTGGGGCGGAACGCCGGCTATCCGCTTAAAAGTACGGATGAAGTGATACTCCGAGAGCCCGAAACGCTTTGAGAGCGCTTTAACGTTGATATCAGAGGCATAGTTTTCGTCGATGTATTCCGTGGCGTGCCTGATAAGGGCGTCCGTCCCGGAAACCGAGGAAGGGCCGGACGCGTCTGCAAACAGGCAGAAAAAGAGCTCGGACATGAGCCGGTTGATCTTTAGGAGGTTGTAGGTATCGCCTGCGTTCAGGGCGTTTATGACATCAAGGAAAGTGGATTTGATGTGTCCGGCATCGGCAACCGTGCATTTTTCGGGAGCGATGGCCTTAAGGCTCTCCGCATAGCTTTCCGCAAGGGGGCCTGAAAAATGCAGCCAGAGGAACTCCCAGTCGCCGGAGAGGTTTGCGTAACTGTGCGGTTTGTGGCAGTCTATCACCGCGGCTTCGCCGGGAGAGAGTGTGTACTCGTTTTGCGCGGTGGTCAGCCTGCCTGCGCCTTTTATCGAAAAAAGCAATAAATAACTATTGTGAAAAGCGCGCTGAACATTGTACCCCGGAAGTGCAAAAAAATGCCCGGCTTCCGAAGGGCAGAGCGGCAGCAACGTTGCGGGAACAGGCGAAACAAGCGTGTTCCATACAGATGTTTTTTTGAATAAAAGATATGATGGTTTCATGCTTTTATGATAGAGCAATATTTCAATATTTTCAAGCAATTTTTACTGATGTAATATACGCCCCGGCATTATATAATGGAACTGAGATAAAAGCTTATGTCTTTATTTCTTCGACGCTTAACGGGCCTCGAAGCGGGTCTGTAAGAGAGCAGGAATAAACATGATAATCTATGCGCAGAAAACATATATTTTCGGGAGGTAAAAGATGGACGAGAAAAAGGTTATCGTACGCGAGGAGACGGTCCTCATCCCCACATACGAGACAGGAGAATACAACAAAAACCCGATGTTTCTTGAGAAACGCGTTTACCAGGGTTCGTCGGGGCGCGTGTACCCGCACCCGGTGTGCGAGAGCATCAGCGATGAGAAGAAGGACAAGCCCTACAAGGCGGTTTTCCTTGAGAATGACTATATTCTCGTGATGATCCTTCCGGAGCTCGGAGGCAGGATCCAGCGCCTTTACGACAAGACCAACGGTTATGACGCGGTTTACTACAACGAGGTCGTAAAGCCTGCGCTCGTGGGCCTTGCGGGGCCGTGGATCTCCGGCGGCATTGAGTTCAACTGGCCGCAGCACCACAGGCCTTCGACATTTGATCCCGTGCAATACACGGTTGAAAAGCATGAAGACGGCTCGGTCACTGTGTGGACCGGCGAGACCGAGAAGATGTTCCACACCAAGGGCGCTGCAGGCTTCACGGTTTACCCCGACCGCGCGTATCTT
>JAGDCQ010000266.1 GCA_017958465.1 Lachnospiraceae bacterium | reverse complement strand
TCACCGTGAAGCGCGAAGAAGAGACTGTAAACAACGAACTTGTGGCCCAGATCAACAGCCTGAAAAAAGATATGACTACCCAGGGGCTTGTTATGGCGCAGATCCTGGGGGGATGGGTAGTCACACTCCTGTTCTTTGCTTTCTTTGTAAAGAAGCAGAGAGGCGGGGATTAATGCAACAGAACGGTTTAGAAAATAAAAACATGTTTTAGGAGTTTTATGAGACCAGAATTTACCAACCAGGCAAAGGAAGCTATCGAAAAAGCCCATCTTTTTGCCAAAGAGCTCCATCACACCTACGTTGGGACGGAGCACCTGCTCTGCGGGCTTCTCAACACCGACAGCTTTGCGACAAAGGTGCTTGAGATAAACGGTGTGGAGCTTAAGAAACTTAAAGAATTGATGAATGAGCTCATCTCGGAAGGAAGTACTTCTGTCGGAGTATCGGACCCGGGTGAGACACCAAGGTTTAAGGCAGTTATAGAGAACAGTATTAAGGAGGCAGAGCGTTTCGATTCCAAAACAGTCGGGACGGAACACCTTCTCATTGCTATGTTCCGGGAGCCGGATTCTGTTTCTATGCGGCTGCTCAACACCATGGAAGTAAATACCCAAAAGCTCTTTGCCGAGCTTCTTGGCACAATCGGGCTTTCGCCTGAAGAAGTTAAGGATGAGATACAGGCCATAAGGTCCGGTGGCTCGGGCACGCCTGTCCTTGACCGCTACACAAAGGATGTCACTCTTGCTGCGGAAGAAGGGAAGCTCGATCCTGTTATCGGAAATGACGACAAGATCCGCAGGCTCTGCCAGGTGCTTTGCCGCAGGACTAAGAACAATCCCTGCCTTGTGGGGGAGCCGGGTGTAGGCAAGACCGCAGTTGTGGAGGCTCTCGCGCAGCGGATCGTCCTCGGGGACGTTCCGGAGATCCTTCTCGACAAGAGGATCTTAAGCCTTGAGATGTCGGGGCTTGTGGCGGGCTCCAAGTATCGCGGGGAGTTTGAGGAAAGGATCAAACAGCTTATAGAGGAGGCCGAGAACGACGGCTCTGTCATCCTTTTCATCGACGAGCTCCATACCATCATAGGTGCCGGAAACGCAGAAGGTGCGCTGGACGCGTCGAATATCATGAAGCCTGCCCTTGCAAGGGGAGGCCTTCAGGTGATAGGTGCGACAACAAGGGAAGAGTATCGCAAGCATATCGAAAAGGACCCGGCGCTCGAGCGCAGGTTCCAGCCCATCCCTGTGGATGAGCCGGACGAGGAGCAGACAGTGGCCATCCTTAAGGGGATCCGCCATGTTTACGAGAAGCACCACGGGATAACTATTACGGACGGCGCGATAGAGGCTGCTGCGGCCCTTTCGAGCCGGTATATCAACGACAGGTTCCTGCCGGACAAGGCCATCGACCTTATCGACGAAGCGGCAGCGGCTGCACGGCTTAAGGATTTCGATATCCCCGCAGATGTTAAAGACGCGGTTGAAAAGTGCAACGAGCTGTCAAAGCAGGTGGATGAGGCTCTTGCAGGCGGAGACATAAAGACTGCAAAACGCCTTAAAAAGAAGCTTGTCACCTTCGAAGAAAAGATAAAAGAGTATAAAGAAGCTCACGCTAAGGCTCTTAAGGAAAACAGGCGCGAGATAGATGAGAACGATATAGCCGATGTTGTAGCCGGCATTACAGGGGTTCCGGTAACGAAGCTTACAAAAACAGAGGCAGAGCGCCTTGTGAACCTTGAAAACGAGCTGCACAAGCGTGTTATCGGGCAGGATGAGGGCGTTACCGCCGTTGCAAAGGCCATAAGGCGCGGACGTGTGGGCCTTAAGGATCCTAAGCGTCCTGTGGGCTCGTTCCTGTTCCTTGGGCCTACGGGTGTGGGAAAGACAGAGCTTTCGAAGGCTCTTGCAGAGGCACTCTTTGGCGATGAAAACGCGGTCATACGTGTGGATATGTCGGAATATATGGAGAAGCACAGCGTTTCCAAGATGATCGGATCGCCGCCCGGATACGTGGGATACGACGAAGGCGGGCAGCTGAGCGAGAAGATCCGGAGACACCCTTATTCAGTTGTGCTCTTCGATGAGGTTGAAAAGGCTCATCCGGACGTTTTCAACATCCTGCTGCAGGTGCTTGACGACGGCCATATCACCGATGCGCAGGGGCACAAGGTAAGCTTTAAGAACACCATCATCATCATGACCTCAAACGCAGGCGCGCAGTCCATCATCGAGCCGAAGAAGCTCGGTTTCTCCGCTGTTTCCGATGAAAAGGCGGACTACAACCGTATGAAGGACGGCGTAATGGAAGAGGTTAAGAGGATCTTCAAGCCGGAGTTCTTAAACCGTATCGACGAGATCATAGTATTTAAGCAGCTTTCAAAGGACAACCTTGCAAATATCGTAAGGCTTATGCTTGAAGAGCTTAAAAAACGTTCAATGCAGCAGATGCAGATAAAGCTTGTTTACGACGAAAAGACAGTCGAGTTCCTGCTCAAGAAGGGTTCCGACGTCAAGTACGGCGCAAGGCCTTTAAGGAGGGCTATCCAGACCCTTGTGGAGGACGAGATAGCAGAGCTTGTACTTACCGGAAAAGCAGGCGTAAAGAGCACTGTTTCTGTTACCGAGGAGGATGGCAAGCTGGTTTTCAAGACCAGACGGGCACCTCAAAAAAAGATGGAAAAGTAAGTCCTGTTATGGTAGAATAAGAAAGCGGGGATCGGATGTGTTGTATCCCGGTCCTCCATTATACGGAGGTTAGCTATGGAAGAGAATATCATTCGGATCGAAGAGGACGGCGGTCTCAGCTTTGGCGATTACACACTTCCCGAAAAGACAAAAGTTTCAGACTTTGAGGCTTTCGGTGATTATTACAAGATCAAGACCTTTTATGAGATCACAAAACTTGAGAAGAACGATGGCTTTGTTTATGAGTCCGTTCCGGGCACAAATGTGACTGAGTTCAAGGCTGCCATGGACGGAATGGAGTTTACTGTATCCGGCGCGGAGCCTGCACAGCTCACGCTCGGTCTTATCGAAAATGAGGAATATGAGGTCCTTATCGACGGCGTGAACGTCGGAAGGATGACGACCAATATCAGCGGCAAGCTCAGCGTTAGCGTAGAGCTTGAAAAGGGGAAGCCGGTAGAGGTTAAGATCATAAGGCGTTAACGTTTTTTGGGGAGAACAAATGAAGGGGAAGACTTCTTTTTATTGCACCGAATGCGGCAATGAGTCCGCAAAGTGGCAGGGCAAGTGTCCTGCGTGCGGTGCATGGAATACTTTGGTCGAAGAACCGGCAAAAAACGTTAAAAACACCGTGAGCGCCCGCTCAGGTCATATTGCTGCGCCTGTGGCACTTTCACAGGTTTCCTTTCAGTCTGAGGAAAGAATATTAACCGGAATCCATGAGTTTGACCGCGTATTAGGCGGTGGAATCGTCGTGGGTTCTTTGGTTTTGATTGGGGGAGATCCGGGTATCGGCAAGTCCACATTGCTGTTGCAGGTCTGCAAGGCCCTTTCCGAAAGCCGAAACCTCCTTTATGTCTCCGGCGAGGAGTCCGCAAAGCAGATAAAAATGCGCGCGGACAGGCTCGGGACCTTTGGCGACGGCGTTAAGCTCCTTGCGGAAAACTCCCTGGATATCATCGAAGAGGTGATAAAGACTGCAGCTCCGGAGATAGTCGTAATAGACTCGATCCAGACCATGTCAAGGGACGACCTTTCGGCGGCTCCCGGCAGTGTGAGCCAGGTGAGGGAGTGCACAAACACTCTTCTGCACGTGGCAAAGGATAACAATATCACGGTTTTTATCGTTGGGCACGTTACAAAAGAGGGACAGGTGGCAGGGCCGCGTGTCCTTGAACATATGGTGGATACCGTCCTTTATTTTGAAGGGGAGCAGTCCGCAAACTACAGGATCCTAAGAGCCGTTAAGAACCGTTTTGGTTCGACGGACGAGATAGGAGTCTTCGAGATGAAGACCGAAGGCTTAAGGGAGGTTTCAAACCCTTCGGAGTATATGCTCCAGGGCAGGCCTCTCGGGGAGCCGGGATCCGTGGTTGCGCCGGTGGTTGAGGGGAGCCGCTCCATTCTTGTGGAGATACAGGCTCTCGTCTGCAAGACTTCCTTCCAGATACCAAGGAGAACAGCCGCAGGAGCGGATTACAACAGGATGAACCTCCTCCTTGCGGTCCTTGAAAAGCGCCTTGGGACGGAGCTTTCCTGGTGCGACGCATATCTTAACGTGGCAGGCGGCCTAAAGATCAATGAGCCGGCTTTAGACCTTGCCATAGTCCTTGCGCTGCTGTCCAGCTTCAAGAACAGGCCGCTTGACGGCAAAACAGCCTGCTTTGGAGAGGTTGGCCTTACCGGCGAGGTAAGGGGCGTGAGCCACGCAGAGCAAAGAATAAAAGAGGCCGCAAAACTCGGGTTTGAGGCCTGCATCCTTCCGGCAGTCCAGTGCAGGGAATATGCGAACAAATATCCTGAAATAAAGCTTATAGGAGTGGGCAGTGTAAGGGAACTTGCTGCCGTGTTGGCGAAATGAACATAAGCGATGAAAAAGCAAGATTGATAACAAAAATATTGAAGATCGTCTCTGTGGTGCTGACCGCCCTTCTTGTGGTGATCATCTGCGGTATTTTTGTTCTTCTCATAAAGGTTAAAGGCAACTTTAGCTACGTCTACAATTTTCTTGTGAAAACACAGGGCGGGAAAGCAGTGGAATACTCGGCGGCTGCCGGGGCAAACGCCGATTCCGGCAAGCCCTTTGCCACCGCAAAGACTGCGCCTTCTGCTTTCTTAAGGGACACAGCCCTTCTTGTCGATGGCGCGCGCGCTTCCTCCTTTACAAGGGAACAGCCCATTGTTTTCACGGAAGAATATCTTAAAAATTTTACATCATTCAAGGGTATCATCACCTTCCGCGGGAACTATCTGCGTTCACAGAGCTCCTACGGCACGGTATCACTGAAAAAGAACGCCATCTCTTCCGACACCTGGACCTACAAGACAGGCAAAGTCTTAAAGAGCGACGGCGTAAACTACTGGTCCGGCAACGGCTGGACAGGGCAGCCACTGGCTGTTCAGTGGGATACGGCCACTAAGGCCGTGATGAACCTCTATCCTGAGGCAAAGGCCAAAAAGGACCTGGTAGAGATCATCTACCCCGGTATGGACGGAAAGATCCACTTCCTCGATATGGAGACAGGCAAGGAGACAAGGGATGCCATCAACGTGGGGATGACCTTTAAGGGAACCTGTTCCCTTCACCCCTATTATCCGCTCCTTATCTGCGGTTCCGGCGATTCCGCTCCCGGGCTCTTTGGCGAGCAGGTGAGCGCGCGTATCTTTGTTTACAGCCTCACAGACGGCTCAAAGCTCTGTGAGTTTGGGGCAAACGATAATTTCGCGCCCAGGATCTGGCACGCCTACGACAGCTCCGCCATCATCTCCGCGGAAACTGATACTCTTATCGCGCCCGGCGAAAACGGGGTCATCTACACCATAAAGCTCAATACTACCTTTGACTCTGCAACAGGAGCAATTTCAGTCGCTCCCGAGAGCCCTGTTGAATATACCTACTATTCCGAGGCTTCCGAAACAAGGATCTACCAGGGTGAGGGCGGCTACGGCTCGGAGGCCAGCGCTGTTGTATGGGAAAACTACCTGTTCCTTGGGGACAACGGCGGCATTTTCTACTGCCTTGACCTTAACACGCTTAAGCCTGTATGGGTGCAGGATCTGCTTGAAGACATCAACTCCAGCCCTGTTTTCGAGATCACCGAAAACGGCGAGAAATACATTTACGTGGGGACTACGCTGAAGTACCACACGGACGGCCACCATCTTGGAGAGGCCTGCATCTATAAGCTTAACGCCATGACGGGAGAGATAGTCTGGAAGAAGCCTTACGAGGTCCACACAGTCCTTGGGCTTGCAGGCGGGATCCTTTCCTCCGGTGCGAGCGGCGAGGGCGCTGTTTCGGATTACCTTTACTATGCTGTTTCAAAGGTGCCTTCCGTAGATACGGCGTATATAGTGGCAATAAGCAAGACTACAGGCGAAGAATACTGGAGGCATGAGCTTTCCTGCGATGCCTGGAGCTCGGGGTGCCTGATGTATGATACGGACGGCTCCGTGAAGCTTGTGCAGTGCTGCGGGAACGGGGACATCCTCCTGATGGATGCCAAGACCGGCAAGGTGCTGGCTTCCAAGAACTTCGGATCCAACATAGAGGCTACGCCCGTTGTATTCAACGACCGCCTTGCAGTGGGCCTGAGAAGCGAATACATACTTGGGATCAAGTTTGAATAAGAGGTTTGGGATGATAAGTACAAAGAAAAAGTGGATAACGATAGGGACGCTCTTTGGCATCTGTCTGGTATTCATTTTCCTGGGAGCCTTTGCGGTCCCGAAGCAATCGGCCTTTGTTTATGAATACGCCGAGCAGCTTAAGAACAGGGAAATAGGCGGTGTTGTCACCAAAATGCCAAAGAACTCGGTAAACATTTTCCTTCGCGGGTACTTCGGTGTGGATTTTGGAAAGTATACGGAGTTTGACGACTTCCTTACCACAAAGGCAGCGCTCGACAACCACCGTGTTTCGGCGATCTGGGTTTCGGACGTTACGGCGGATTACCTTTGCAAAAAGGGAAACTACAGGGCGCTAAGGCCTGCCAGTGCTCCGGGCCTTGGCGAGGAGAGGCTTGAATTCGGTTTTGTTTTCAGGAGCGTCGACACAGCCCTTAAGGACAGGGCAAACGAGATGCTTGCAAAGTTTGAGGACAACGGCATCACCCAGAAGCTTTTCAATTACTTTGTGAATGACGGAAAGAGCGATGCTCTATGCGGGCTTTCCGGAAAGGGAAGAGTCTTAAGGGTCGGCGTTACGGGAGCTGTGCCTCCGCTCGAGATGGTGGATGAGCGCGGCAATGTCTCCGGAGTGGCTGTTGAGCTCTCTAAATACCTTGCGGCTTACCTTGACATGAAGGTGAAGTTTGTGGTGGTGGACAATGATACTGCTTTTTCCCAGCTCATGGCCGGAAAGGTTGATATGCTGGCCTGCTACGGGACTAGCGAAAACCACTCCACGGAGTTCCCGGATTATCTTATGTCGAACGGCTACTGCTCCATGAAAGATTACTGCCTTCTTGTAAATGTTGAAAAATAAAGGATAATGTCATGAACAATCTATTTAATGCGATCAAATCGAATCTTATTGCCGGAGGAGCCTACAGCCTTGTGATCAAGGCCCTGATCTCAACACTTGTCCTTACGGTCCTTGCTGTTATCATTGCCTGCGTGGTAGGCGCTGTACTCAGCTACTTTATGTGCTATGAATACAAATACATTTCGGCGGTGGCTTCCGCTTTCAGCTTCCTGTTCAGGAGCACTCCAGTGCTTCTGTTCATGCTTTTCCTTGATTTCGGGCCATTCCGCACCCCGGTGATACCGGCGCTCCTCACAGCTGCCGTTGCCATCGGCCTGTACGGCGCGGGACACCTTTCGGAGCTTGTCATGAAGTCCCTTACAGAGCATGAGGACTTCAAAAGCAAGGAGATCAGGAAAAGGCTTAGAAAAGCCTTCTTCACGGCTGCCTTTCCTGAAGGGCTAAGGCGCTCCATGTTCCAGCTGAAGAGGCTTCTCATCCAGCTGTTCCAGTGGACGACTGTTGCCGGGTATATCGGCGTTAACGAGCTTACAAAGGTCCTGAGTGATATAGGGAACAGGACCATGTATCCCTTCTTCTCCATCATGTTCTCGACGGTGATCTATCTTTGCCTCACGGTGGTGATAGAGCTCCTGTACGGGTTCCTGGAGAAAAAGTTTAAGACAGAGGATAAATAAAGGCTAAGAACACAAGTGTTTAAGAACACAAGTGTTCAAGAACACTGGTGTTCAAGAACACAAGTGTTCAAGAAAGAGAGGGTAAACTTATGGAAAGAAAGAATGTTCAGTATCACATCCAGTGCGCGGAAGGCGAAGTAGGAAGGTATGTCATCATCCCCGGGGATCCCGGCCGCTGCGAGAAGATCGCAAAATACTTCGATAATCCCGTTCTTGTGGCGCAGAACCGCGAGTATACGACTTACACGGGAACGCTCCTTGGGGAAAAGGTTAGCGTTTGCTCCACAGGTATAGGCGGGCCTTCTGCTTCCATCGCTATGGAAGAGCTGACGGCCATCGGTGCCGACACTTTTGTGCGCGTTGGGACCTGCGGCGGCATCAATATGAAGGTGCTGGCAGACGACTGCGTTATCGCAAGCGGAGCTATCCGTATGGAGGGCACAAGCCGCGAATATGCGCCGATCGAGTTCCCTGCGGTTCCGGATTTTGACGTGCTTACAGCCCTTGTACAGGGTGCAAAGAACCTGGGACTTCGGTGGCACGCAGGCGTTGTTCAGTGCAAGGATTCGTTTTATGGACAGCATTCACCTGCACGTATGCCTGTTTCCTATGAGCTCCTTAACAAGTGGGAGGCCTGGAAGAGGCTTGGAGTTCTTGGCAGCGAGATGGAGTCTGCCGCTGTGTTTACTGTTGCTGCGGCTCTCGGAGTCCGCGCAGGCTCTGTATTCCACGTTGTATGGAACCAGGAGAGAAAGGCTGCGGGCCTTTTCGAACCGGATGCTTTCGACACCGACAAGGCTATCAGGATCGGTGTTGAGGCTATCAAGCTCCTTATCGCCCAGGACAGGGCTTCAAGGGAGAACTGATGTGAAAGTAGCGGCCAAGCCGTTGCTGTATAAATATCCGCGAGGGAGAACGCGGATCGTATTGGAGGAGAGAGATGAGAAAAGTTAAAAGGATCACGGGTGCGCTGTTTATGGTACTTGTACTCGCAGTCACTGCGATGTTTGTGCCGTTGCAGAAGGTATCCGCAAGCGAGGGTGTCACCCTCAAGCTTCACTATCACCGCACAGACGGCAACTACAAGGACTGGGATGTGTGGCTGTGGGAGGCAGGTAAGGACGGGGCAGGCTACCCCTTCGTCGAGGAGAACGGCGAGATGGTGGCAACCAAAGTGATAACAAGCGGTGCTACGTCCATCGGCTTTATTGTAAGGACTTCAAGCTGGGATAAGGATATAAACCAGGACCAGTTCATCGACATTGCAGAGATGGCTTCGGGTACGGTCCATATCTACGTTGAGTCCGGCGTTGAAGGCTATACGAAGGTTTACGGAGATGATGCTGTGAAAGGCGTAAAGATCAAAAGTGCAAGGTATAACGGCAAGGACGCCATCGAAGTTTTGATGACGGCCCAGTCGGAAGTGGATAAGGACAAGGCCTTTACCGTTAAGGGGCCGAAAGGAGAGGTTAAGATCTCGAAGGTGGCCGAAATGGGCACTACTTACCAGCTTATTCTTTCGGAGCCGCTTAAGGACACTTCTTCCTACACTGTTTACTATCAGGATTCGCCTTGTTCGGTAACTATGCCGAATATTTATTCCACTGAGAAATTTGAGAGCGAGTTTACCTACACGGGAAGCGACCTTGGAGCTACCTGGACAAAAGAGAAGACCACCTTCAGGGTTTGGTCGCCGGTAGCGGAAAAGATGAAGGTCAACCTTTATAAGAGCGGTACCGAGGGCACAAACGACCTTATTGAGTCCATCGATATGAAGGCCGATGCAAACGGCACCTGGGTAGCCGAAAAGAGCGGCGACCAGAACGGCGTTTACTACACCTACACTGTTACTATCGACGATGTGGACACGGAGACTATCGATCCCTATGCAAGAACTGCAGGCGTGAACGGGAAGAGGGGTATGATCATCGATCTTTCCTCTACGAACCCTTCGGGCTGGGATGCCGACAAGAATCCAAACGCAGGCAAGAAATACACCGATGCTGTGATCTACGAGACCCACATCAGGGACCTTACAGTGGGTAAGGATGCCAACATATCAAAACCCGGCACTTTCCTTGGCGTGGCAGAGCTTGGAACAAAGACTTCCGGCGGTATCGCTACGGGTCTTTCCCACGTGATCGAGCTTGGAGCGACACATCTGCATATTCTCCCTATGTATGATTTCGGCTCTGTTGACGAGACAAAGGGCGGCTACAACTGGGGTTACGACCCTGTGAACTACAATATCCCCGAGGGTTCATATTCAACTGATCCTTACAACGGGGCAGTGCGCGTGGGCGAGCTTAAGCAGATGGTGAAGGCTCTTCACGATAACGGCATCAGCGTTGTTATGGACGTTGTTTACAACCATGTTTACAGCGCCGGCGATTTCAGTGTAAATAAGCTTGTTCCCGGGTATTTTTCAAGGATAACGGAGAGCGGCAGCTATTCAAACGGATCCGGCTGCGGCAACGATACTGCCACAGAGCGCAGTATGGTAAGGAAATTTGTTGTGGATTCCGTAAATTACTGGGCAGACGAGTACCACATCGACGGCTTCCGTTTCGACCTTGTGGGGCTTATTGACGTGGATACTATCAACGAGATAGTGGAGACCGTTCACAAGAAGCACCCTGACGTGATCTTCTACGGCGAAGGCTGGAGCCTTACCACCAACGTGACTAAGGAAAATGTTGCGCTCGCAACGCAGCCCAATTCCCAGCTCACACCCGGTTTTGCTTACTTTAACGATACTTTCCGTGACGCTGTAAAGGGCGGCGTGTTCAACGCTTCAGAGACAGGCTTTGTTTCCGGTGCATCGGGCAAGGAGTTTACGATCTCAAGGAGCTTCCTTGGAAGGTGCAGCTGGTGCAAAACTCCTGTACAGAGCGTAAACTATGCGGCGTGCCACGACAATAATACTTTGTTTGACAGGCTCACACTTTCGGCTAAGGGCGCTTCCTTCGAAGAGCTTGCTTCCATGAACAAGCTGTCGGCTGCAATAACGCTTACTTCCGAGGGTATCCCTTTCCTCATGTCAGGTGAAGAGATGCTCCGCACAAAGAAGAATGCGGACGGCTCGCTGAACGAGAACAGTTACAATGCGGGCGACAGCGTTAACGCGCTGGATTACTCGACACTTTCGGATGCGGCTTATAAGAACGTTAACGATTATTACAAGGGGCTCATTGCTTTCAGAAAGGCACACGCAGACCTTCGGCAGACTGATCCCGCTGTTGTCGATCAGACTGTAAAGCGTGTAGACGGCACCGGCGACGGCGTTGTTGCAATGCAGATCAGCGGTGAAGAACAGATATTTGTTATTTTCAATGCCAATAAGGAGACTGTGGAAACCGAGCTTCCCGAGGGCAGGTGGAATATCTGCGTGAACGGCGAAAAGGCCGGCACAGAGACCATAAAGACTGTTTCCGGCAAGGTAAAGGTGGCAGGCATTTCTGCTATGGTCCTTGTTCAAGGAAACGGCAGCAGTCAGGGCTCCTTCCCTGTGATCCCCGTTGTTGCGGCAGGCGGAGTGCTTGTTGTTGGTATCGCAGTGTTTGCGATCCTTGCTGCAAGAAAGAAAAAGAAATGATCAAGGTTTAATACAAAACGGCATAAAATGCCCGGCTGCGAGGTGCAGCCGGGCTTTGTTTTGTAAGTGATCATATTATGCCTGCGAAAGAACGGGGAGTGCAAGGCGCTCAGAGAGTTATGCTCCGATCATTCTTTCTAAAAGGGCTCCTTCACCGGGAAGGTAAATGGATGCGATAACGGCACCGTTTGCAGGGTAGTTCACGGTAGCAAAGCGTGTGCAGAGGTTAACGTAAGTTTCTTTGGTGTATTTTGCATTAAGGAGCTTTGCGATAAGGTCGAAGTTCCTTGGAGTGATCGCGCGTCCCCAGGAGGAATCGTCCCCGCTGAGGTATTTAACTTTTTGAACTGTATCCGGAGAGATCGCGTAACCAGCGCCGGAAGCCACAGTGCAGAATATCTCAAGTGTGTCGGACTCGGAAACCTTAAAGGAAAGGCGGCTGCCTTCGGGATCGTTAATGTTTTCGTTGCCGGGAAGGATTATTACGGAGGAATCCGTAATGGACGTATCCTCGAGCATAGCATCGAACCTGAAGCCCGAACCTTCGTCGGACTGAAGGAAGGAGATCAGCTTGTCTATGCTGTCCTGGTCCATAATGGAGCTGCTGACCTTTTTTTCTGTAAGGAAATTAAGGAG